>JACPND010000029.1:5043-37026 GCA_016185625.1 Candidatus Woesearchaeota archaeon
ATTTAAAAAGGTTTTCATTTCCTGCCGGTGATTTTATGCGCCGTCTCTGCAGTCAAATAGAATGCTTTCTGGCGCATTGATCTGGCCCAGTTGCGGATGATCTTTCGTTGATGATCTTCAAACAGGCCAGTATTGAGCAGGGCATGGTTCAGAATGACGGTGTATGCTTCCCGCTCCGCATTTCTTGTGGCCAAAGCGTCTGTTTTTGGCAACTCATTAGACTGCTTAATGATTGCACCGCGCTCTACTGCTTTTTGATAAATCTCTGCCAGAGCCAAAAGTCTCTCTTTATCATCATCATTTTCACAGGGCAGCAGATCCCAATCTTCACAGTAGACATAACCAGAGACGTGGGCGAGTTCAATTTTCTTGGGTAATGCTGCCATCAGTTGTAGAAGAACGAAGAGAATTTATATTGTTTGCGGAAACGATACATAAAATCTTACAAAAACCTTATAAAAACCAATCCAGACCTTCTCTGTATGCCTCAAATCATCCTTGGCCTTACTGAACAGGTAATTATCGTTGGAAAAAAAGAACAGATCGTAATGGCAAGAATAGACACCGGAGCTACTTCTTCCTCCATTGATAATAAACTCGCTAACGAGCTTGGACTTGTTCCCATCACCAAATCTAAAATCGTCAAATCCGCCTATGGCGTCAAAAGGCGTCCGGTGGTAAAGGCCAAAGTGAAAATGGACGGCTTCACGATTGAAGAAGAATTTACCCTTGCTGATAGAAGCCATATGACCTACAAACTGCTTATCGGCCAGAATATTCTTAAAAAAGGAGATTTCCTGATCGATCCCAACAAATGAAAATCTTAACCCGGTGAACAAATGAAAGCCGCTATCATCTCCCAGGGAAGTATCAGCTCACAGATGGTGGCTGAAGCCATGAGAAAATACTTTGACGTGGATACCATCGATCTCCGGAACATCGAAGTCCGTCTGGGAAAAGAAAGCGGCATTTTCTATCAGGGCAAGGAATTTCCGCTCTACGACTGCATTTACCTGAAAGGCTCCTTCCGCTATGCCAACCTGCTGCGTTCCATCGCGACGCTCCTCGAAAACAAGATCCCTTACATGCCTCTTTCCATCAATTCTTTTACTATCGTCCACAACAAACTGCTCACTCATCTCACGCTGCAGCAACACAACATCCCCATGCCGCGGACGTATGTCACCTCTACCATCGATGCCGCAAAACTTCTGCTCAAAAAAGTCCGCTTTCCCATCGTCATGAAATTTCCCGAAGGAACACAAGGCAAGGGCGTGATGTTTGCCGATTCCTTTAGCTCGGCCTCTTCCATGCTCGATGCGCTCGGCGCCTTAAAGCAGCCTTTCATCGTTCAGGAATATATTGAGACCAGCGGAACGGACATTCGTGCTCTGGTCGTCGGAGAAAAAGTCGTGGCGGCCATGCGGAGAAAAGCGCAGAAAGAAGAAAAGCGCGCTAATATCCATGCCGGAGGCATCGGTACTGCCATCCAACTTGATCGTGCTGCAGAGAAAATCGCCATCGACACCGCACGGGCTTTAGGCGCCGATGTCTGCGGCGTGGACATCCTAGAAAGCGCCCTTGGCCCATTAGTCATCGAAGCCAATATTTCTCCTGGATTACAGGGATTGAGCAAAGTCTGCGCGGGCATCGATATCCCGGATCAGATCGCCAGATTCTTCAACGAAAAAACGAATGAAAAGATAACTCAGCAAAAAAAAGAAGCGGCGGCTGAGGTACTCAAGGATTTGTCGGTAGAAAAAAGGCCGCATCAGGAAGTGGTCACCCAGCTGCATTTCCGTGCTGATCGCATCCTGCTTCCGGAACTGGTCACGAAGGTAGCGAAATTCAACGATCGGAAAGATTACATCCTCCGCATCCAGAAAGGAAAAGTAGAGATTGAGGAATTGAAATAATTACTCCTTGAAATAATCACTTCTTCTTTTTCTTCGGTTTGGGCGCAATCTCCACCACTTCCACTGGCGTTTTCTTGTCCCGCGGCTTAAACCAGATTAAATAAATGATCGGCAGAAAACCCAGCGAACTCACCAGCAGCAGAGCCATGAACCATCCTTTCTGCTTATTTCTGGCGGCATGCCACAAGCCGATTCCTTGCCAGATTAATGACCAAATGCCTAAAAAAAACAGGCCCAGAACAACCCATAACGGCTGCTGATACAGGTCATAGAGTGTAATCATACAG
Source organism: Candidatus Woesearchaeota archaeon (assembly GCA_016185625.1). Taxonomy (GTDB): domain Archaea; phylum Nanobdellota; class Nanobdellia; order Woesearchaeales; family GW2011-AR9; genus JACPND01. The sequence goes on from JACPND010000029.1 coordinate 7,247, forward strand.
GCTCAGAACGATAGCCTCTTTTTATGTTTTGTGGTTCGGCAGTGTCATGGTCGTCTTGATCAGATAAAGAGCAGTCTAGACGGCACTATCCAAAACACAAAGTGAAGAAACTACTTCACTGGTGCACAGATGAGGTCGTTGCCTCATCTCGTGAGTGGGTGATGGCTGGCCGTCTGACCAACCGAAAACCTGATGTTTTTTAGATGAGGGGTATACTGTTTTCTTTAATGTTTTCGGACCTTAACTTGAGCAGATTGTCCTCTTGGTCAGACACTTACTGGCCTAGCCTCACCTACAAAACGGATGGTGCCGTCTAGACCTCTATCCTTTTACCGTTTCACGGTCTTGCCCATTTTGGCCAAATCATTAATAATATCAGAAGCGATGAACGTATACCCTTTTTTCCTCTTCAACAGCTGATCGCCCACCCAGCCATTCACATACGCAGCAGCAACGGCGCTCTTGAACAAATCATTGGATTTAGCTAAGAAGCCAACGACCAGTCCCGCCAGCACATCGCCCGTCCCCGCTTTGGTCATGCCCTGATTTCCGGTACGATTAAAAGCAATCTTGTTCTTGGAAATGATCAGGTCCGTCGGGCCTTTTACCAGCAGCACATTGTCATTCTGCAAAAAGTAGCGCAAATTGCCCTGCAGCACTTCTGCCCGCTCTTTCGCATTGCCTTCTTTTAACTTTGGCAGCAGAAATTCCTTCTGGCTGTTCAGCAGCATGGATTCCAATTCTTTCTCATGCGGCGTCACAATCGAATTGCTGAAATCCTTAAATGAGAGTCCTTTTAATGCATCAGCGTCAATTACTTTCGGCTTGGGGCATTTGCGGATGAAATACTGCACAAACTTGTCTGCGCGCTTGGTGATGCCATTACCAATCAGCACGGCATCAAACCTATCTGCAAACTTTACCATCTCCTTTGCCTGCTTGACGGTCCAGATTCCTCCTTTCATCTTGTAGGTGATGATGTCTGGCGCAAGCTTATTGAGTGCCCAGGCTACTTTCTCCGGAGCGACGATCGTCACTGAATCACAGCCAGCTCTGAGCGCAGCCAGTCCGGCTAAGGCGACTGCTCCAACGTACTCTTCCGAGCCACCGATAATCAGGGCGTAGCCGTTCTCGCCTTTATGCGAAGTTTTCTTGCGTTCCATCAACTTCTTAATCTGATTTAGGTTCATTTTGCGAAGAAAGACTTATTTTTACATTTATATATCTTTGTAGTAATTAAAAGGTAAGGAAAGGGTCGTTTTGAGGTTTATTTATAAATAGGGAGCAGAAAAATAATTGTTTGTACTGCCACAAATCTTTTAAAGAAAACTATAAACAAGAGCAGGAGTGGGCCTGTAGCTCAGCCTGGTTAGAGCGCCGGTCTTATATGACCCGTTTCGGTACAATCGAAGACAGCCGGAGCGCAGGAGTTCAAATGGGAAACTTCCCTGAAGGTCTCCTCAGGCCCATTTTTTTTAGAAGAGTTACATATAATTTCCAATCCAAAATAGTGCTGTAAATCCAACACTAATATTATACGCCATCAAGAACTTCATTCGTCGAATCTCAGCGTCCCAATCGCAACAGCTGGCCTCTGCTGAAGGATTTTTGTGCATCTTTTCAAAGTTATACTTACGATAATCGCGCTTACATTCAAAGACGCCACAACCATGAACAAAATGTTTCCAAGAGAGGGCACGATAATTAACTTTTGATTCTAGCGTTTCCATGATGAAGATAGCCGAGCCTTTCGAGACAAGTTTGACGATCGCCGAACGATCAACCACGTGGATTTCACAGCGCCAACTTATATCTGTCGAACCCGGCTACAAAGAAAGTATTTTTATGGAGATTAAAAAGTTATCTGTGCTCAAACAGATTATTGTTCCAAAATTGTTCTTAGTTCATGTAGTGCATATTGGATAGTTACCTGCATAATCAGGATGGTCATGAAGAATATGCGGTAGCGGGGACTTTCGTGCAATTGCTTGCGCTTCGAACCCCGGTCACTGCCTGTTTGCATGGGCTTTACGCCCACCATTTGATACAACTTTCTTAAAGTCGCTGGCAAGGCAGTATACTGACCACTATACTACTACCGCAATATTATAGCAGATTAACGGTTTATTAATAAAGTTTTTGTGGAATTGGGCGTACTCTTTTCATCAGCATTACAATTCCGTGACAAAAAAGTAATCTTTATAAACACCTACACTTTCCCTCTACTATGAAAAAGAGGCAGAAATGGAAAAAGGAAAAAAAAGTGAAGACCATCTCCGTCCGTCTGACGAACCCACGAAGTGCCAGAAGATGGGATCCCTTTGCCTTAGGTTATGCCTGGGCCATCCTCTGCGCCGTCTGGATCCTTGGCATCAGCCTTGCCGGAAAAGCCGGCTATTTCCTGCCCTATATCAGCCTCATCCAATCTTTATTTCCGTATTATTCCCTCAGTGCTTCTGGCATCATTATCGGTACTGCCAGTTCTGCTCTTTGCGGACTCCTCTTTGGTGCAATAAATGCTTGGCTGTATAACCAATTCTTGTAATTAGCCCGTCAGGAAGGCTATCGCAAAGATTGCCACCGCAAACAAAATCAACATCCCTAGAACTTTCGGATGAAATAACGTCGCATAAATATTCTGTTCAAAACTCGGCGTGGCTGTGCCGCCGCCTTCCGTTACATTCACTGCCTGCCCCTGAAATGATGCTTGCGTCAGCGACGGGCCGAACACCGTGCCAAAGGCGGCCACCATGATCACAATACCAACCCCAATGATCGTCCATTGAAACGTCTTGTCGCCCAACACTTTGGAAATGTCCTTCTCTCCAGCGCCAAATACCTGAAAACACAGGATCAACAGGATGAAAAAGATAATAGCTATCGCAAACCAGGGAATCATGAAATTGATAATTTTCACTAGATTATCTGAAAGCAAGACCATGAACATCACCGCGACGGCCACTATCGCATTCAGCGCAATGGCTTTTCCCAGAATTCCTGTCTTCTGCAGAATCGCATAGACTAACGAAAAGACCAGCAAGGCTACAAAAATAATATCCAGTCCTGTTGTTGTCAACAGAGCAAGTGGTGTCGCCATTATGGCCTCTTCTCAAAAAATTCTCCTAAGCCTTTCATGACCTTCTTGAACATTCCTTCTCCGCCGGTTTGCGTCGGTTCTTTCGTAATAAACCAGACAATCAGGCCAAACACGAGGATAACGATGAGCAGCTCTGTCGTTTCCGGTGTCCACCAATAAAAGACTTCATAAGGACCCGTCCACAATCGGAGTGATGCACCAAAGATATACACCACAAAAATAACTGCAAGTAAGGCAATGATCGGCACCGCGCCGGCCGCAAATCCTGTCCCAAAAATACCCATCAGCAGCAGCAGCATAATAGATGCTACCGCGACCAAAGAGATGCTCGGCAGCGTTTCATTCATCACCTGCACCGGATCATAGCCCAGAGGATACGTGCCCAGCATATGCGGCACGACAAAGAGCAAGCCTAAAACAAGGGCGATAATCACATTAAAATTTTTCTTGTCTCCCAGAATCTTCGTTTTCTGCATCACTGCAAAGACAATCGTAAACACCAAAATAAACGGTAAGAGAAAATCAAGTACTCCATACGCCTGAAAATAGGCTGCCAAACTGGAAATGTTTACCATGCTATCAACCTCATTTCTTTTCCGACTTTACGGGTGTCGGCTCCCGGACGATATAAAACAGGAATACCGCAATGACTATCAGGAAGATAATCGTTGACGCCCATTCTGCCGGCCAGGCTTTCAACAACTCGAGCGCATATTTTAGCCAGTCCAGGGCATTCAGGAAAATCAGCACAATGCCGGCGAACATAAAAAACATGAAAAACTTCACCCATCCCGGCGAATCCGCCAGCGTGAATTCCTTGTCACCATAAAATGAGCCGACGAGCATCAGGAAGCATACCGAGAGGATCAATAACAGCACGACATTCGCCATCACTTCATTGACCACTTTCACCAGTTGCGTTGAGGCAATGACCAGGAACGCCACTACAAACGCCACCATCGCATTCAGGTTCTTTTTAGTGGTGGTTTTGTCTCCTACTTTTTCCGTTCCCAGGATCTTGGTCTTTTCCAGAATCGCGAACACAATCGTAAACACTAATAAGAAAGGCAGAATAATATCATAGACCCCAATCTGGTCTAAGAATGTAATCACACCTCGAAAGGCGCTTCCTTGTTCTACCATCTCTTTAACCTCGACTGAATTAAAAGAACAGAGTATATAAATGTTTATTTACGAAAGAAGATTAGAATAAGAAGAAAAACTATCGTTTCGCATACGAAAAAACTGCCCGCAAAGCCACGATAATGGTCGCCGGAACGAAGAGCGTCAAAATGCCTTTCAAGATGTTTCCGATCAAGGGGGCCACTTCATCAAAGACGCCTACTTGAATGCCCAGGAACGATACCAGTACGAGAACGGCACCGCTCTTCAAAAAGCTGGCAGCTTCATCTACGGTAACATTAAGCAGTCCTACGACAATTCCCAACAGAAATACTGCCCAAAGCATCTGTGATTGATATGCTCCGGTATATCCCAGCCCGAGAAGAGCCGCTAAAATGACTCCGACAACAAACGACCAGCTGCCGATAAGATTGTTATTCTTTTTCTTGGACATACTATCCCCTTTAATGTTGAAAAGAATATGTTGAAGTTTATAAGTTTAATGATAGCAAGACAGGAGCGACACATAAAAACAGTATAATGTCCAGTGCACCAGCGCCTCTTTCTTGAAATTTTCAGCGTTTCAGGACCGGATATATAAACCCACTGGACCACTGGACATCTTCGGACAGAATATATAAAGCACCTCTCCGGCCTGATGGATAGAGGTGATATCCATGGTAGACCTGAGCCATAGAACCATACGTCGGTTGTTTGAACAGCAAGTATTAGATTTGACGCGCCGGACCATACCACAGGAAGAATCCTTTGAGTATCAACTAAACGGAGGTCGGCTACGATGAATTTCCAAGAACGAATTATGTATTTATTGCAGCGCTATGAGCCGGAACGCGTGCAAAAGCACGAAGTCTGGGTTGGCTCCAAGCAAATGCTGTTGGACGAATATTACGAATACGCTCCACCCTGTGCAACATAAAACATATAAACCACCTTTGGCCATCCCCCATAGATGGAAGTCCTCACCGCAATCGAATTAAAGTTGCGTCGTCGTGAAATTATCGACCGCATTTTGAAAGGAGCGGTGTTCATCCACCCTACGGACACCATCTATGGCTTAGGATGCCTCGCCACCAACAGCGCCGCAGTAGAAAAGATTCGCAAAATAAAAGAACGCGCTGCCAATCCGTTTTCCATCTGGGTTCCCGACAGGGAATGGATTTCCCGAAATTGTGTGGCTAATAAAAAGGTGGATGAATGGATGGAGAAACTGCCCGGCGCCTATACTCTGGTCCTCAAATTAAAAGACAAAAAAGCCATCGCTTCGGCAGTGACGCTGGGATTGAATACCGTCGGTGTTCGTTTTCCTGACCATTGGTTTAGCGCGGTGGTCCAAGAATTAAATGTACCTATAGTCACCACTTCTGCAAATAAGTCCGGTCAGCCGTTCATGACCAGCATTGAGGATTTGGATCCGGATATCGAGAAGGATGTGGAATTCATCATCTACGAAGGGCCAAAGAAAGGCCGGCCGTCAAAGATTGTGAATCTGGTCGAAGGGACAGAGAAGGAAAGGTAAAGGATATTGTGTATAACGTGCGTTATACACAATATCCCAGACTTCACATCTCCATCTTCTTTCCGTCCAGATAGAATGTCGGGCTTTTGAACACCTGATCCGCATGATAAATCGTCCGATTCGTGCCGCCAAACCAATAATTGCTGCCGATTCCGATATGTCCCGTGCCCAGCACTTTCTCATCCATGATTGTCGATCCTAATAACACCGCCCCGGAATTGATGCCCACAGACAACTCGCCAACGAAGCGCACACGCTCCGGATAGCGCGCCTTCTTCTCATACATCACAAAGGTTTTCTCTAACAACGGCGCCGTCTTTCCCTCCATTTTCACGATTCTGCCATTTACAATCTTCAGCGTCACCGGTTCTTTCACCAGAATTGTGCCATCGTCCGTCTTCAAGCTTCCATCAATCATAACCATGCCATTCACTGTCGTTCCTTTGGGCGGGATGTATACTTCCCCAGACGGAATGTTCCCGCCTCTTCCTTTCTCATGATACAACCCTATATTTGCTACTGCCTTCATGCCCATCACATTAAATGTTACATCTGTTCCTGCCGGTGTCGTCACCCGGATCTCCTTGGCTTTATCCCATCTCTTCTTGATCTGCAGCCCTTTCTTCTGCAAGCGGGCATAATTGACATTCATCGCTTCCATGAACAAATCAAAATTTGAAGTGGCTGCATCCGCCAATCCGGTGGTGGAAATAAAGCGATGCCCGCGCTCTTCACAAAAGCTGCGGAAACTTTTCTCCTGGCCGATCCGCCCCAATTTCTGTGAGACAGCAACCACCACCACACTTTCCTTCGGCAGGCTTTGCAGAGCTTCCATCACATGCTCATCCGCCGGCATGAAACTTTTCTTGGGCTGCTGATACAATAATTGCACCCGCAGTCCCTTCTGCTTCGCAGCCTGATAGTATCCATAGCCCATCAACGTGGATAAATGTTTCCCAGGCAGCCCATGATCAGAAATCACCAGCACTTGCTCTTTTTTCACGTTCAGGCAGCCTTTGATGATCTTGTAGAATCGAGGCACATTTCGTTCCACTTTATTGATCCATTCTGCCGGGATATTAAACATACCCTAAAAATGAGGCTCTTGTTTTAAAAGATTTCCGTACTGGGGTATAGCTCCGTGACTTTCCTTACGGCAAGAAAGCTCCCAAGGGGAGTTGAGGTAGGGAATAAGAGAAGCCCATCTCAAACTACTTTCAGCTTAATCCCTAACACCCCATACTTGCGTTCCTCCTCGGGGCGATAAATATTGTATAGTAAGTGTCATTAATAATTTGACAATGGTTGATTATCGTCATCTCCCTCATTTAAGTCGTTTAATCTCTTCTGCGGCTAACTTGTTTTGACCTTCTGTAAGCTCATTCTGTCTCTTACCAAACAATTCTTCCTTCGGCTTTTTGACTCCATCTTCTGGAGATGACTATTACTAACCAATATCTTCATCCGCCAGCAACGGCGTCACATCGATCTTATTGGTAGGATGTTCAATGGTATTGGTGCTGATAATCTTATTCACACCAGCTTTTTTTAATTTCTGGATTGCGTCCTCCACAAACAATCCATGCACGCAGATAGCGGTGATCGATTTCGCTCCCAGCGCTTTGGCTTTCTTCGCCGCTTCGGCAACGGTGTGCCCAGTAGAAATGATGTCATCAACAATCACCACATTCTTATTTCTCAAAGAAACTGGTTTGATCATTTTGACTTTGACGTTTCTGGAAGTAAACCGTGTTTTCTTAAATACCGTCACCAGAGCATTTATTTGCTTGGCGATAGTGTCCGCCCATTGATAACTTTCCCCATCCGGACCGATAATGACAGGATTCTTCACGTGGTTTTGGATGTATGATGCAATGAGAGAATTGGCCGTGAGATTTTGAGCAGGAATGGTAAAAATCACTTTTAATGAGTGATAGCGGTGAAGATGGGTATCAATGGTAATAATCCTGTCAATGGAACGGTTAAGCAGATCGGCCATCACCCGGCTGGAAATGGCTTCTCCAGAATGAAAACGAATATCCTGTCGCATATAGGCGAGATAGGGAGCAATGAGAATTACTTTTTTCGCACCAAGATCTTTGGCCGTTTTGGCAGCGAAAATGACATCCAGCAGCGATTGGTGAGGATTCGGCTGGAAGGAATGGACAATGACCAGCGTTTTGCCCTTAAGAGGGGTATTAAATTTCAAATAGCGGTCGCCATCGGGGAAGGAAGAGATGGTTAATGGAGAAAATGGCGTTTTCAGTTTTTTGGCTAGTGATCGTGCGATGTTCAGGGAATTGCCGCAGCTGGTGATAGACATGGGAGAAGGATTCTCTTTTTGTTTATAAAGATTGGCCGTTGTTGTACCACTTCAGTATGTTTCTTGCATCTCCAGCAGTGGATTCTTTTTATTGAGACGGCCTATTTCTCTTTTCAGTGTCTCATTTTCCTTTTCTGACCGTTCAACCTCTTTTTCTGTTTCGTTCATTATTCTATGAGAACCACTCTGACTTTTTTTCCAATCCAATGTTTTGGAACATAGATTCTAGCACTATTCCCTCCTCGTTCTGCTTTCTTTTCCACAACCTCGTATCCTTCCATCTTCATTTGGATTGGCTTTTTCATGGTAGTTACGATGTAACTATATTAACTAGATAAAGATTTCTATACTCAAGAATATGCTTAAATCGCTTCAGAATAGTGAAGTATTACTATTTTCACTACTTGTAAATAAATATCAAACCGGGAAACCAATACTTTTATAAAGCATCAAAATCTCAGAATACATAGAATTTACCGACGACAAGCTAAAAAACAAAGAGCTTATTTTCCATCTAAAAACCATGGCCGAAAACCAACCTCCGGAACCGCCCAAAAAAGAGTACGGCGCTGCCCAGATCCAAGTACTGGAAGGGCTGGAAGCGGTACGACGCCGGCCCGGCATGTACATCGGCGACACGAGTATGCGAGGACTGCATCATCTCGTCTATGAAATTGTCGATAATTCCGTGGATGAAGCCTTAGCCGGCTACTGCACCAAGATTCTTGTCGTCATCTATCCCGATAATTCTATAAGTGTCATCGACAATGGACGGGGTATTCCCACCGATCTGCATCCGCAATTAGGCATTCCGGCAGTCGAAGTCGCCCTCACCAAACTGCACGCGGGGGGGAAATTTGACCGCGAAACCTACAAAGTCTCCGGCGGATTGCATGGTGTCGGCCTCTCGGTCGTCAATGCGTTATCCATCGATCTCGAAGTCGGCGTGAAACGGCAGGGCAAAGTGTACCGCCAGAAATATTCCCGCGGCCACCCGACCACTAAACTTGAAGCTGTCGGCGAGACAGCAGAAACCGGCACCTACATCAAATTTAAGCCGGATCCGCAGATATTTCAGGAAACAGTATTCCATTACGATGTGCTGGCGCAACGCTTTCGCGAATTAGCCTTCCTCAATAAAGGGCTGGAGATAACGCTCCTTGACAAGCGGGAAGAAGGCAAGCAGGAAGTCTTCCGCTATGACGGCGGCATTAAAGAATTCGTGACTTTCGTCGATAAGAACAAGACGCCGCTGCACGAAGTAATCTATTTCGAAAAAACCAAAGATAATGTCGTGGTCGAAATCGCCTTGCGCTATAACGCAGGCTATCAGGAAAACGTCTATGCCTTCGTCAACAACATTAACACCATTGAAGGTGGCACGCACTTGTCTGGATTCAAGACAGCATTAACGAGAGTGCTGAATACCGCCGCCAAAGGCGGAAACGGCAAAGAGGAAACGAAATTGACCGGTGACGATGTGAAGGAAGGACTGACTGCCGTCATTTCCGTCAAAGTGCCGGAACCATTATTTGAAGGTCAGACCAAGACCAAGCTGGGAAACAGTGAAGTATTCGGTATTGTTTCTTCGATAACCCATGATGAGCTTTCGATCTATTTTGGTGAACATCCGCAGCATGCCAAATTAATTGTGGGAAAATGCGCTGACGCAGCCCGCGCCAGGGAAGCTGCTCGGCAGGCCCGGGATTTAATTCGCCGTAAAGGGGCATTAGAAGGTGCCGGTTTGCCGGGAAAATTAGCCGACTGCAGTAACCGAGATCCGGCAAGATGCGAAATTTATATTGTGGAAGGGGACAGTGCTGGTGGATGTTTTTCTGGGGATACGAAAATTGCGTTAGCCGATGGTCGCACTCTTTCCTTTGCTGAATTAGTGCAGGAGCATCGTCAAGGTAAAAGAAATTTCTGCTATACCATTATGGAAGACGGGCGAATTGGAGTTGAAGAAATCAAAAATCCAAGGATTACCAGAAGAAATGCTGAGGTTGTTAAAGTTATTCTTGATACTGGCGAAGAACTCGTTTGTACCCCTGATCATCGCTTCATGTTGCGTGATGGCGCTTACCGGAGGGTACAAGATCTATCAGTCCAAGACTCTCTTATGCCTCTCCAGCGGCAGCTTTCACGTCTTGGCAAAAGAATAACGATTAAAGGTTATGAGCTCGTCTATGATAACAGCCTGCATCGTTGGATTTTTACCCATCTGCTGGCAGACGAATGGAACATCAGAAACGGGATTTATTCCTCCGAAGTTCGTGCTGATAGACACCACCTTGACTTTAACAAGCGTAACAATAATCCATTTAATATCACGAGGCTTGCCAAAGACCAGCATATGCAATTTCATCGAAGCTTGATTAGTAGAACTTTGCATACAGAAGAAGTAAAAGAAAAATGTCGTCAATTGAAAAAAACAAAAGAATTCAGAGAGATGATGAGCAAACGAATGAGGGATCCCATTACCAGGAACATTCTTAGCAGAAATGCACAGCATCAATGGAAAAATCAAGAATACAAAGAGTATATGAAAAAAAAGTTTCTGCAATTCTATCATACCAATGAAGAATACCGAGAATGGAATAAGCAGCAACTGCAAAAAGCGCAGCAGGAGTACTGGGACAACATAGAGAATAGGGAAAAGCAATCAAGAAGAGTTACGGAATTTTTTAAAGAACACCCGGAACGTAAAACCGGGCTCTCTTTGCTGGCTCAGAAGCAGTGGCAGAAAGAGGGGTTGAAAACTTGGCGAAGTGCTAAGACAAAGGAACAATGGACTCTAGAATTCAGGCAAAAAAGAAAAGAATCATACAACCATACTTACTTTAGAAAGACTATCGCAGCGCTCCGTGAAATCTACGATACGTATAAAACCATTAACGGAAAACAATACAACCAATTACGAAAGGAAAAAAGAGATAAAACGTTGTTGCGGTTTGATACGTTCACGAAGCGTTTTTTTGATGGCAATGAACAATCAGCGAGAGAAGCCATCATTAACTATAACCATAAAATCATTAACATCACTCCCGTAGATAAGAGAATTGATGTTTACGATATTGAAGTGCCCCATACCCATAATTTTGCTTTGGCTTCGGGCATCTTTGTGCACAATAGCTGCAAGCAAGGCCGCGATCGTGAATTCCAGGCGATTCTTCCGTTGAAAGGAAAAATCCTCAACGTCGAGAAAGCGCGATTGCACAAAATGATGGAGAACAAGGAAATATTGGCGATGATCGCTGCGCTGGGAACGGGCATCGGAGAGGAATTTAACATCCCTAAACTCCGGTACGATAAAGTCATCATTACCTGTGATGCTGACGTTGACGGCTCTCACATCATGACGCTGTTGTTAACTTTTTTCTACCGCTACATGAAGCCGCTGGTTGAGCAGGGCCATATCTATGTTGCCATGCCGCCATTATACCGAATACAGAAAGGCAAACAAGTGCAGTACGCGTACACAGATCAGGAAAAAGAGAAGATTGTTGCTCAGCTCGGCGGCATGGAAGGACTCACCATCCAGCGCTACAAAGGATTAGGTGAAATGAATCCCAGCCAATTATGGGAAACGACCATGGATCCGGCAGTCCGGTCATTAAAGCAAGTCACCATTGAAGATGCCCTCGCTGCTGATCAGATGTTCACCATCCTCATGGGCGACGAAGTCGAGCCGCGGCGGGAATTCATTGAGCTGCATGCGAAGGAAGTGGTGAATCTGGATGTGTAGATGGATCTGATTCTTGTCAATTTACTCTCAGATAATTTAATAAATGTACAGATTATGCTTAAAAGCATGAAAGTTATTTTGTACGCGGCTCAAACGGTGAATGGCATTATTGCCAGAGAGAATTATGATGAAGATTTTTTGTCACATAAAAATTGGGAAGTCTTCGCCGAACTGGCTGAAGACACGGGTTGTTTTATCGCCGGGAGAAAAACCTACGAAGAAGTCAAAAAATGGAAAGATGACAATTTTGACAGCCTGAAAGCTAGGAAGATAATCGTTTCCAGAAGCAAGACGCCTAAACTTGCCGCTGGTTACATCTCTGCTCGTTCTCCGAAGGATGCGTTACACCACGCTTCTGAATTAGGTTTTACCAATGTTCTTTTAGCAGGAGGTGGAACATTGAATAGTGCATTTATGAAAGCAGGATTGGTTGACGAGATCATCATTAATATTGAACCTTACGTTTTAGGGAAGGGAATTAGAATTTTTTCAGAAGAAACGTTTGAAAACAAGTTGCGCTTGATGAACGTAAAAAAAGTAAATGGAATCATCCAATTACAGTATAAAGTAGAAAAATAATTGGAAAAACGAGCAAACTTTTAAAAATAGACCAAAAATTACCAATCATCATGCCCGGTTTCGACAAAAGTCTGGACAAAGAATTATTCTCCGAGTCAGTCGATTTTGCCAAAAGCAAGCTGACGGTCAGTGTGTTCTCGTACAACAATGGCCTGCCGAAATTGCAGATCAGCCGGGAGAATAAGAATGCCGGCGGTGAAGCGTCGTTTGCCAAAATGGGCCGCCTGACGAAAGAGGAAATAGAAGCGATTCTGCCGCTCATCGAGAAGGCAAAGAAGTTTTTGTGAAACAGAAGAACTTTTCTAGGACTCTTCACTTATTAAATTCTTCCACGAATAGTTTTACTTTCTCCTGCTGTTCTTTGCCCAATGACGGCACCAGCTTGCCGATATAATACGAACAGGAACCCAATTCCGTATTCACCTTATTCAATTCCCGCGCTACGGCATTCTGGATGGAAATTCCCTGAAAGACAATTCCACTTTTGGATTCCGGCAGCAGGATCTCCAGCCAAAAGAGGAGCGTTGAAAACTGCTCTTTATCCAGCGAAAGCAGCTCCTTCTGCAAGAGCTCCAGATGGGCATCTTTGTTCTTTACTTGAGAAAAAAAAGCCCTCATCTCCGATACCAACGCCCGCTTGCGATGAACGATAGGCAGCGTCTTTCGGACAAGATCAATCTCCTGGGAATCAGTCAGAGGCGCATTCTGCAGCGAGAGGCCTTTTCTTCCTGTCGTCTGGGCATTCCGGAAGCAGCGCTGAATCTGCCGGCCCAGCTCATCAGCTCGCAGCACAATCATATTTGGCTCATAGAAACAATACCATTTAAAGATTTCTCTACTCCATCACTTCTTTTTCAGTACACCCTTCGTTTCACTGACCAAAGAAGCCAAATCCTTCACATTCTGGGTAAACACCGGAACGACATCTTTAAACACCTTGCCTACCGCCTTTAATTCCGTTCCCACGTCCTGCATTCTGGTGTCGTATTCCTCCAGTTTGCCTAAAACACCATGATGCAGCAGCGTAAAATCTTCCTTCAGCTTATTCACACTCGTTTCCAGCAGCTGCAACCGGTCTTCCACTTTTTCCTTCCAGACCACGACTTTCTTCACTTCATCGATCAGCTCTTCCCACCGCTCATCAATTAAGGTCTCGGCAATATCTTCCATCCGGCTGTAGATATCTTCCGGTGGAGCCTGCGGCATCGCTTTAGGATAGTCTGTAGCGGGAAACTGAGCATCACTATAGCCAGGCGGCGCTGGAACCTCATCCTCCTGATATTGCAATTCGTTTTCGTTCACCATGCTGTCGCCTTGATAAATATTAAGGGTATTTATGTCTTTTGCTCCTCTTGCAGCTTTGTTTCCACAATCCGCTCCACGTCTCGCTGGGTCACAAAAGTCATCGGATTCCAATAGTCCATGTATTTCTTGATCATCGTCACTTCTTCTGATCCGGCCGTCTGCTTCAATTCTTTGATGACCAGATCCATCTTTTCCTGTGTTTTCTGCTGCTCCCGCTTCAACTCCAGCAGATCAGCATTCAATGTTTTGGCATCTTTCTTAAGATCATTTGTCCGTTTGATAAAATCGTTTTTCAAGATATCCGCCTGGCGGACCAGCCCATTCACTTTGCTTTCCAGCCCTTTCACCCACATATAGAGCTTGGCCTGGTCGAATCCTTCTGCTGGCGGAGGTTGTACAGGCATATAGCTAAAAAATGAAGTAAAGGTAATAAAGTTATGTGAGTATTCTGGAGTGGTATTTGGAATATAAGTGCATAATCTTTTTATAGTCTCTTCTTTCTGAACTAAAGCACACCAAAGATTTTTGAAATAAAGAAAAATGAATATGATGCATCTTGATGGAGTTTCGCAAGAATTGTTCTACGAGGCTCTCCACACTGTTCCCGGCAAAGCACTAAAAGCTGAAGTTAAATTTGTTGCAGCCGGAATTCCAGAAGTGGGTGAGTTTGAGGGTTCCGAAACAGAATCCTATCTCGTTCAATGTTCCAACGCCGGAGTTATGCCTTTTACTGCGTTAGATTTATACTATCATTCACGAAAAGGATTCTTTGCCCCTGTATGGGACTCTTATGGCAATTCCATGATGGGGATCCAACCTTACTTTGCTGATGGTAAGCTCTCAAAAGCACGATATCAAATCCCTCCTTCTGCTCGACAAAGTGGCACCATAGATCAGTATCTTTTTGGAGGAAAATTCCATGAAATCACTGTTCATATTTCTGACAGACTTAAAGGTGATCACACCGCAGCTGCATATGACTTGTTTAGAGAAAGAGTATTGAAAGCCTTCCAAACGTCTGGCTACCATATCTTTAGAGGGGAGGTCGCAACAGGTAACAAGAAAGAAAATTGTCATCTTGAAGTTGGAAAATGGTACGAACATGATATTTCTTTAAGCATACATGAACGCACTTCGGACGATGTTCGAAAACCGGCAGAAGATTGGTTTCATGGTTTGCAAGAGAAATATGCTTCTAAATAACGAGAAATTTAGTTATTTGAATAAAGCTATTTTAAAAGGTTATTCAAAGCTTTCTATATCTATATTCTAGGATATATAAAAACTTATATAGTCAAAATTATTTATTAGCTCATGAATAAAAAAGGTGCAATTAACCTGGCAGTAATACTTGATTTACTGGGATTTGCCCTGCTTATCGTCGGTGGAGGAATGATTCGCTATGCCAAGGACGAACTCATTTCCATCTTTGGCGGTGTTGTCATCGCCATCGGCGTTGGTTTACTTAGCTTTTCGAGGTATATCACAAAATGATTGCCTACCCCCTGATTGGATATCTGAGCATTTTCATAGAGGCTATTGGTGTTTTGTTAGTTCCCAAGAACAGGTTGAAAGCATATACTCTGGTCGTTTTGCTGACGATAATGCTGTTTTTTCTGGTGTAAGCAGATTTTAGGTATACCCATCACCTTCTTCTATACAGAAAAGATAATAAACCTAACAGTAAGACCTATCAAAAAGATGGTAGACGACCAAAAACCCTGTTTTGAATTTGAGACCTATCACGAAGGCGAAAACAAAATACTGAAAATCTCTACGGAACGATGCAGCTTTCCGCCTTCCATTGAATACAGCGAATTATGTATGAGCAAAGTCGTCGAAACCTTACTGCAAGTCACCGGCGTCACCACCATCATTCTGACGCAGCAGCGGGAATACGAGTATGATTATCCCCAGACCACACTGCTCAATGAACTGGGCCGGCTCTACAAAAAAATCAACCAGGAAGAACGTTTTGCGTACGCCTCCATCGTTGTAGACCCGTTGCATGAACGCTACACTGCCGGCAGCTACGCCCAATTCCAGCAGATTATCTCAAAAAACCTCAAAGAAGACCCCTTAAAAGCCTACGTCCTTCTCAAACGTCTGGAAGTGCGTGAGCGCACCAAATTAAAAAATCTCATTGACGAGCGCCATGCCCAAAGCCAGCAGAAATTTCTCCTGATCATTCAGGACGTCATTCAGCGCCTGGAAAGCCTGCGGCTGATCCAACTGCTCCTTCCACACTTGCAGGAATTTGAATTGGGAAAGCGGGAAATGTACAATTACATCTTCCATCCGACAACGCGGCCGGACTTTATGTACACCAAGCTTATCAGTGAATTTCCCGAAGGTAATTTGATGGAGAGCTATTCCTTTGGGCCGGAAGGCAGTGAAAGCGAAGTCAACATCTTCCAGTTCGACGACGACGTCAAGACACTCTATCATCTCACCCCACCGGAATTCACCTTTGAAGAAGAGCTCTATCAGCTTCTCGATGATGCCAAACGCATCCTGTCCGAGCATAATCCCACCCGGGAGGAATTTGTCAATCCACAGCGCATGCGGGAAGTATTTTTCAATATCGGGCGAGATCTGCTCACAGACCTGGCACGACAGCGCCATCTTAAATTAAACGACGAGAAAGTGGATTTACTGGCACAAGCTTTGCTGCGTTATACTGTCGGCTTCGGCCTCATCGAAATCCTCCTCTCCGATGCCAGAGTGCAGGATGTCAACATCAATTCACCCAATGGATCGCTGCCCATCTTCATCGTCCATCAGGATTACGGAGACTGTTATACTAATATTTATCCGACGCCGGCGGAAGCGGACAGCTGGGCCACCAAACTGCGGTTGATTTCCGGCCGGCCATTAGACGAGGCCAATCCCATTTTGGATACGGAATTGAAAGTCGAAGGCTTTACCTCCAGAGTTTCCGCACTGACCGCTCCGCTCAATCCGCAGGGATTAGCCTTTTCCTTCCGCCGACATCGTGATTATCCCTGGACCTTTCCGTTATATCTGTCGCCGAAAATCAACATGATGAATTCGACCGGAGCTGGTCTGCTCAGTTTTCTTATTGATAATAACGCTACCATCCTTATCGCCGGAACCAGAAGCAGCGGGAAAAGCAGTCTGCTGGGCAGTTTCTTGGTCGAAATTCTCAGACGAACACGTCTCATCACCCTGGAAGATACCTTTGAACTGCCCGGCGACTCCTTGCGAAAGCTGGGATACAACATTGAATCGCTGCGCGTGGCCTCAGCATTAGCCACGGCTGCTGGGACGGAAGTTGATGCGGCGACGGGAATCCGATCGACGCTGCGCTTAGGGGATTCGGCCATCATTGTAGGAGAAGTTCGCAGCAAGGAAGCCGTCGCCTTGTTTGAAGCCATGCGTGTCGGCGCCGCGGCCAATGTGGTCGCAGGAACGATCCATGCCGCTTCTCCGTATGGAGTCTATGACCGCGTGGTCAACGATATCGGCGTGCCAAAAACTTCATTTAAAGCCATCGATATCATTGTCATCGTCAATCCCGTAATCTCCGGATTAAAGAAATTCAAGCGCGTGCTGCGCGTCACGGAAGTGCGCAAGGAATGGGAAGATGATCCCCTCAGGGAAGGCGGGTTTGTGGATCTGCTGGTGTACAATCCCAAAACGGATGAGCTGGAAGTGACCGACGAGCTGCGAAATGGGAATTCTGATATTTTGAAGCGCATGGCGGGCAGTATCAAAGAATTTGCTGGCGATTGGGATTCAGTCTGGAATAATATCCAGCTGCGCGCCGATGCCAAGCAGGCGATGGTCGATGAATTTGCCCGCACGGGCGATGCCTCCCTGTTAGAAGCGGATTTTGTAATCAAAGCGAATGATCTTTTCCATTTAATCGCGGAAAAAGTAAAAGAAGAAAAGGGCTATCCAGATGCTAGGCAAATCCTGTTTGAATACAAAGAGTGGCTGAAGAAAGAAGTCAGGAAAAAGAAGATGTAATACTTTTAAAGGAACGTCTTTTTAACACTGTATGCGTAAAATCCTTACTGCTGATAATTCGGAATCATTCATCAACGAGCAGGTCAACGAAAGTTATCATTCTTTTCACGGAGCGGTTGAAGAGGCGCTGAAGAAATACGTCATCCCCTGTAAGATTCCGGCATTAGCGAAAACGGGCTCCGTCAGAATTCTTGATGTCTGTTTCGGCCTCGGTTATAATTCTGCCATGGCCGTGAGCGCGGCGCTGGAAGAAAATCCTGATTGTGAGATTGAAGTCATAGGTTTGGAATATGATCCTGAGATAATTGCAAAAATACAGGAAGTAAATCCTCTCCTGCCTTTTTATCCCAAATATAAGAAATTGACACCCACCAACCTGGAATTCCAGGAAGGAAAAGTAAAAGTAAAAATCCTTCTTGGCGATGCTCGGGAAACAGCGAAACAATTGCCTGAAGATTACTTTGACGCCGTTTTCTTTGATCCCTTCTCTCCAAAACCCGCGCCGGAGATGTGGCAGGTTCCTTTATTTAAGGAAATGTGGCGGGTGATGAAGAAATCGGCAATTCTTTCTACCTATTCCTGTGCCCGGATGGCCAGAGACAACATGGCCGAAGCCGGATTATTGTATGATGACGGGCCGATTCTCGGCAGAAGAGGTCCGGGGACGATAGCGACAAAGTGGGAATTCTAGTCATTACTTTAAAGAAGCAAAAATAGGAAAAGCTTATAAAGAACAATGCTTTTTTACGCTGTTATGGTCGACTTGGAACACATTACGGATAACTTTTGGCGTATTTATAAAAGAGCTGGAGAAAGTATTGAAGCTGGTGACCACCGCAAAGCCTTGAGCGCTTTAATAGAAATTGACGACCAAACTCTTCCGCCAGAATTAGTTCCTTTGCTGTTTGGGAGGAGGGGAATAGCATACGCAGGCTTAACTGGGGGAATCGATTTCCAATGCGCTCTTCACCATCTGACTAGTGCTATTGATTTAGTTGAAAAAAATCCAAACCAGTATGATAGTAAAAGAATGGAAGCAGAATTGTCTGAGTGGAAATCGTCTGTGGAAAAGATGTTCAAACAAGCAGAATTTGAAGAGACCATCGCCGATTCTGATGAAGCCATTAAATTGAATCCGAAAGACGCAACCGCTTATCTTAAGAGGGGCTGTGCAAAGTACTATTTAGACCAATCTGAAGCTGCCATCGCTGATGCTAATAAAGCCATTGAATTGGATCCGAAGTACGCAGGTGGTTATTATTACAGGGGCTATGCAAAGATGGCCGGATTAGAACAATTTGAAGCTGCCATCGCCGATTTTAATGAAGCCATTAAATTGGATCCGAAGTGCGTAGCTGCTTATACTGATCGGAGCCGTGCAAAGGGCGAATTAAGACAATTTGAAGCTACCATCGCTGATGCTAATAAAGCCATTGAATTGGATCCGAAGTACGCAGATGCGTATGGTTATAGGGGCTGTGCAAAGGTCAGATTAGGCCAATTTGAAGCTGCCATCGCTGATGCTAATAAAGCCATTGAATTGGATCCGAAGTGCGCAACTGCGTATGGTTGTAGGGGCGAGGCCAAGTTGGAATTAAGACAGTTAGATGATGCTTTCGCGGATTTCACAAAGGCCATCAAGCTACATTCAAAAGAAGACAGGTTTTACGTCTACAGTTGCCGGGGAAGTATCCATGAGCAACGAGGAGAAACTAAGAAAGCGAAGACAGATTATCACCTAGTATTACAGCAACTGGAACAAACACCAGAAGATGAGTTAGATAGAAAGAGCATCAAACATCTTATCAGAGTTACACAAGGGTTGACCCGCCTTGGCAAAGATCTGTCCGCGAAAGTACAGAAATACCAGGCGATGGCTGAGCAAAGAAGATATTCCTTCACGTAATTACCGCCCTGTTCTTTGCAACCTGACGTTGGCCACGAAATGGGCGTGATTTCTGTAATCAATTTCAGGGAAATATATAAACCAAGAATAAATCAGGTGAACCATGGGGAAAATTGGCTTCTTAGCTGGTGCAGAAAAGAAAGAAACAGAGCCAGAGATTGTCGTGGCTAATGTTGAAAAAGACTTCAGCAAAATGATTTCTGAATTAGAAGTAGAAGAAAATATGCAGTCAAAGTTATTGGCCATAGAGAAGGCTGTGCGCAAAGAATTAATCAGATTATATAAGAAAATAAAAAAGATGGAAAAGAGAATTAAGAAGCGGAATACTCTCTTTCTGCAATGCCAGACTTATTCCGCCGATTACCCTCAGAAAAGTTTAGAACTGCTGAATCAGATCGAAAAATTAGACGCCGAGATTATTCCGGAGGCAGACAAGCTTTACAAAGAGATTTCCCAGCATACGCTTTCTGAAGTGGCTGACGTATATAAACAACTGGACCTCTCCAACGAGGAGATTAAGCACATCCGTTTTGTCTCCAATAGTCTGGCGGCAACATTCTCCACGCTTATGCGACCCGTGCACGAAGCAGTACAAGGACAGCAGATTGAATCCTTCAGAAGGAATATTCTACTGCGTCATCCTGATCTGAAATAATCACTTCTTATGCCTTCCTTTTCTGTACCCATCATGCCCATCATCTTCTGCTTTAGTTCTAATCTAGTTGTACCCCTACAAAATAGAAAAGTATATAAATAAGTAGGGGTACACTGAAGGTATGGCCTTTATTCGGACGAGAACCATTCATGGAAAAGAACGGTATTATCTGGAGCAATCGGTCCGGCTTCCTGAGGGGACGGTAAAGAAGCTTTCGGTTTATCTGAAAGACTACGACCCCGCCAAAAAATATCTTTCATTAGAACGCTACCAAAAAGCTCTTCAAAAAAGAGCGGATAAACTTAAGGTGGATGCCAGCATACAACAATATTCGAAGAATTATATTTTTACTGAAGAATTGTTCCGAGAACTGGAATCAACGAAGATAGGATATAAAAGAATAATTCAAAAGCTGACCGCTAACCAGCTCAGCGATGTGCTGGATCGTTTTACCATTAATTTCACCTACGAATCCAATGCTATTGAAGGCAATTCTCTCACTCTTAAAGATGTTACTTTTCTTATCAAAGAAGGAGAGATAGTAGAAGGGAAAAACATGCGGGATGTCTATGAAATCATCAATACCCGAAAGGCTTTTGACTGGATTATGCAGCATAGGCCGCAGATAAATGAGCATGATATTATTAAACTTCATGGAATTCTCGTGAAAGATACTGGGGTGTCAACAGGATATAAGAAACTACCTAACTTTTTGCTGGGAAGAAAGGTAAAGACTACCCCTCCTGCCCGTGTGGAAAAAGAGATGAGGGAATTAATCGATTGGTACAATAAAAGTATTAATGTACATCCCTTACAGCTGGCGGCTTTATTCCACGGTAGATTTGAGAAAATTCATCCTTTTGAGGATGGCAATGGGCGAGTGGGGCGTTTACTTATCAATATTATTTTGCTGAGTTATGGATATCCTCCGCTTATTATCCGAAAAACGCAACGAGTGCGGTATTTTCATGCTTTAGATGCGTTTGACCAGAGGCATCCTGATAATTTATATTTGTTTTTGATAGAAAAACACAGAAAAACGTATGAGCTTTTTTTTAAAATCTATGTTAAATATTTGAAATGACTATTTGTTCTTATTCCTTCCCCTTCTCCTTACTTTCTCCAATCGTTCCAGAATCTTCTCCGCATCAGGATACACTTCTTTATATCCCTCCAGAACTTTCTCAAACATCGCCTGATGAAGATCTGCATGCGTACTCTCCAATGCCCGATCCAATAAAAATAAGTCTACGGCTTTATCTTCTTCTTTCTCCGAAAAAAACGACAAGCCAAAATCAATAAAATTGACCTGTCCCTGAGCCAAAATCATATTGGACGTCGTCAAATCGCCATGAATGATGTGCTTTCCATGCATCTGTCCCAGCCGCTGCCCGATTTCCCAGCCAAAGCGCTGATAGTCGTCTCCCTGCGCCAGAACGTCTTTCAATTTTTCTCCGGCCATGAAATCCATGACGATGGACATGCGCTTGTCGCAGAAATCGCGCAGATGAGGGGCCGGAAAATTCATCTCTTCCAATTTCTGTAAAACTTTCGCTTCCCGTCGGGTGCGGAACTTTCGCAGCGAATCGTCTAACTGGGGCAGGCGATAGGCTTTGGATAATCGTTCCTTAATGATTTCCCCGCGGTCTTCATAGAGTACCGCTTCGGCGCCATGGGCAAGTTTGAGCATACAGAGAAAGAGTAGCGGTTTCTTTAAAAACTTAACCAAACAAACCCACTTTCACGATCTTCTCAGGGTATTCCGCACACAGAATATCATAAATCGCCCGATAGGGCAGATGCAGTGAAAGCCTGTGCCTTGCTTCGCCCTTGCCACCGATGGAAATGTCTACCAACCGATCGTCCAATGCCGGATAATCGTGAACAAAAATCTTCTGGATGGAATCCATCTCGCTTCCGGAAGCGAAAGGGGTGCAGGTGCCCCTCTCCATCTCAGAGGGGATGTAGCTATTCCCAAACATGAGATCAGAAGAAGAAAACTCACGATAGATGTTCATCGCTGCAAAAACTCGACCTACAACTTCAGGTGTTATTTTCTGTTTTAGTTCCGGAAAAACAAATCCGTATGGTTCCCAATCCACTGCTCCATAGATTGCTTTGATAGTCCTCTCGGCTGTCCATCCCTGATAGGGATGCGTTTTCTGCAGCAGGGCAGCTTTCTCTTCGCAGGTATCTGTTGCTTCAGGATGAAAAACAGGCTGAACCAGATACCCCCATCTTTTGGCATTGGTTAAGACATATCTCTTATTAAATCCGAGTATCTCTTCCAAAGAAACCTGCACTGGCCTGGACGACGGTGAGAGAACAAAAGAGGAAAACATTTTAACGGTGGAAGAACTGTCTATTTATTAAATCTTTGGTGCCGAGTAATACTTCAATAATGTGAAGCACCACTATCATAAAGTCACGCCGCCAGATAGTGCGAGCCAAGAACTGCAGTTGCTTGCCAAAGGCAAGTCACGAACGGAGCATAGCAGAGTGACTCGACTTGCAGATAATTATTGGTCTCTTTCTTCCTATTGGGTATGGCACAGAGCAACGAAAGATGTTAGCAAAAAAGCGACTTGGCGAGCGGCTGCAGAACTTTTCAACGGCACCGGTGCCGAAGCAGTGGCAGAGCGCATTGCTTCTTCCTGCCCACAATCCAAGCACACCAGAAATCGCTTCTGCTTCTTCCCTTCAAACACGACATCCACATGAACTGAGCCGCAGCGTGAACATCGATATTTCTCATCACCCTGGCCTAGATGCACCATCAGAGTTGCGCCAGAATCTGGTCAATCTTTCGCTTCAGTCCTTCTTTGGGTGAAAATCCGACAATCCTGTCCGCTTCTTCACCGTTCTTAAAAATCACCAGACAGGGTATTCCGGTTATTTGATTCGCTGCGGCAATCTCCGGAAAATCCTCGGTTGAAATCTTGGCAAACTTCAGTTTCCCGGGATATTCTTTACTGACGTCTTCAAACACGGGAGCCAGCATCTTGCAGGGGCCGCACCATTCCGCCCAGAAATCGACAATGATGGGTGTTGATGAGTTTATTTCTTTCTCAAAAGTTTGATCAGTAAGTTCAAAGACCATACGCCCCCTAAATGTTGGCTATTTAAAAGATTTGTGACTGTAAACTTCCAAAACGCTTATATAGGAGAATTCCTTCCTTCAAAAAATGGTAAAGAGGTCATGGTTGTTGGTCTTACTTTTAAGTACTATTCTCTCTGTCACAGCTCAGGAAACTGACTGTCTCTACTATTTCTATGGTGATGGCTGCCCTCAGTGCATACAGGCAGAAAAATATATCCAAACCCTTTCCGCCAAATATCCTTCCTTAGAAATCCACCGCTATGAAAC
This sequence comes from Candidatus Woesearchaeota archaeon, assembly GCA_016185625.1. Taxonomy (GTDB): domain Archaea; phylum Nanobdellota; class Nanobdellia; order Woesearchaeales; family GW2011-AR9; genus JACPND01. The sequence goes on from JACPND010000029.1 coordinate 30,876, forward strand.
CTATTATAACAAAGAAAATGCCAAATTACTGCAGGACTACTATAATTCCTTTGGTGTTCCCCAAAAAGAACAGGGCGTTCCGGCGGTCTTTCTTCCAGGGTCCTATTTCCTCGGCAGCAAATCCATCTCCAATCTGCTTGAGGGAGCTATCCTCGAGAACTCCCGTATCGGCTGCCCGTCTTTAAGCTCTGCTTCCGTGGGGATTATCGGAGAAAGTTCTCCCAGATATCTTGTAGAAACACTGACTTTTCCGGTGCTGAGCACAGCTGCTTTTAATGGTCTTTTCGCCAAAGGAGCGTTGACCTTGTTGTTATTGCTGCTGGTGATTGCGATTGGCATTCCTGATTATGGGAAACTTCTTCGGGAACGGGAACTGACACTCAAGAAAGGCCTGGTCTTTATTTCCGGCATCGCCTTACCCTATCTTCTCTTCGGCTTTGGCCTGCTCGGCTGGCTGGCCTCCTCAAAAGTGACCGCCATTTTCGCTGTCATGGCCAGTATTCTGGCGTTGCTGTTTGCCGGACATCATCTGTACGGTTTCTTAAAGAGAAAGAAAAGATTATCGTACGATGAAGAAAAGATTCAGCAGCAGAAAGAAAATAAACTTAATCGCTGGCTTTTCTCGCAGGGCAGTATTTTTGCAGAGAGCGTCGTATTCAGTGCGTTGTCACTGGGCTCTGCAGGATCTTTTATGGTGCTCTTGCGGCATTTGTTTGAGGATAGTTTCACTCGTGCTGCGGTCACGCCGCTGATCCTGTTCTATGCGCTGATGTTTGTGCTGCCCTTCTTTGCTGTCTTCATTATTTTATTCTTCCTGCAGCAGCGGCTGATTCATCACGGCCACAAAAAGGACATTTATTCTGATATTGACAAATGGAAAAAACATCACCTGAAACTGCTGAATGTGGTGTTGAGTGCGGCGATGATTGTATTGAGTATAGTGGTGTTATGGATGTGAAGGTATCTTTGGGATATGTATGCAAAAAGATAGCTTAGAGAACAATCAATTATTTATGTGCACTAATTCTGAAAGAGCAAATGACAACCAGAGATTACGCTGAGGCTATAAAATTTGGCCTACAGGAAGTTAAACCAATATAATATTTATTTGGAAGGATTCAACGACATAAAACAGAAGAGCCAAATTTTGCTTTTGGTCTGTTCTTTAATAATAACAGTACCAATTTCTAATGATTTTATCTTGAGAGAGATAATGTCTTCAAAATATATCTTATCTTTGTTTATCTCCGGCATACTCTTATTAATCATCTCCATTATTCTCCTCATACGAAGCATACGAGAGGAACCGGTTTTGATCCTTTATTTGAAGATTACATTGCTTCTATTGAAAAATATAAGCCCTTAGATGTCATGAAATCTTTTATGAAAGCATATACTCGTGATTTGAATGTTAACATTAAAAAGAAAGAAGAAAAAAGAAAACTGATCCGGTTATCAGAAAGATTTATAATGTTTGGAATCATTTTGATAATCATTACATTCATAACAGCCATTATCTTTTAAAATGGTAGAAAAAAACAATCACATATAGAATGCCAAGAGAATGAACCTATTATTAGGAGTAGAGTCTTCTTTAAAGAAAATCTGAATTTAGATGAACCTGTCATTGAAGTTAAGTGAGTTGGTAATCGAGTACGTTAACTTAACTTTTCTCAATAACTCACCAAGACTTCCACATCCCTGCCGAAAATCTTCTTCAGGTCCTCAAACATCGGCTCCTTGATGAACACCCGCTGCGGGAATTTCACGCGAGCTAAATGCTGCTCATATTCTTCCAGATTGCTGTTCTCCAGCGTCCCTAAGCTCCCATCCGGATGAATATCCGCCTTTTCGATCCGCTGCTCTTTCTGGTCGATGTCAAAAATCACAAACGCGACCTTCTCCAGCAACACCACTTCGCCATATTTCTGGCCATGCTTAATTTTGATCTTGGCTCGTTCCAGTTCCCGCCCGCGCTTGTGCTGGAGGTATTCTACCAAAAAGCGTATCAATCCCGTGCTTCCCTGGCGTGCTTTCTCAATTTCCACTTTGGTTAATTTTCCTGCGTCAAACTTCTTCTTGGCCTCGGCAATCTCATTCAGGTCGCGCAGATAGCGGTCCGGCACTTTGCCGGTTTTGACCAGCTCGTCCTCAAACGATCTCACCACCTGCACGTCTTTGCCCAGCTCCACGCCTTCCAGCTTCAGCACATCACGGATAATCGTCAACACCTCGTCATACAACGCGGCAATGCTGCGCTCGTCGTGTTTTCCTTCAATTTCCTTAAATAATTCCTTGATGCGTTTCAGATATTTTTCTGCATTATTGATGTATTCATCCAATTCCGTGCCGCTCAATTCCTTCCGCTCGCCATGCTCAATTTTCTTCCGCAGATCCACATTCGCTTTCAGAATCTTGACATATTCCGGTTCCAGCATCTTCTCTTTCTTTACAAACACTTCTTCCATGACTTCCGGCGTTTCCCGCGGCGTGGGCGGCGGCAGGCCATATAACATCAAGGCTGCCTGGCTCGGTGTTAAGATGGCATAATACGTATCTTCCATCCCCATATCCTTCAATCGCAGCTTGATTCGGCTGATGCTCTGTTCTCCCGAACTCATGAACAGGTCAATCGCTTCCCGGCTGGGCTTGATGCGCCCCATCCGCAGCAATAATTTCCAGGGCATGAAAATGCCGCGGTCATAAAAGGGGACGCCATCCCGCAGCAGCGTAAAAATAATGGGATTGGCTTCCTTCAGCGATTCCCAGAAATCAGTCAGGATATACACCTGAATGTTCAGTTTGTTCTTGATACCAGTAATCTCTCCCGCTTCAATGCCCATGCCGATAATAATCGCCCGTAGTTTCTCTTTCAGTTCTGCTCGGGTCATCTTCTTGACATCGGTATCGTCAATCACGATCCAGACATCTATATCTGACGTTGCGGTCGCTTTTCCCTGCGTCAAGGAACCAGCTAACACGTAACTGAGAATATATTTCTCAAACTTCTTGATCACCATGCTTTTATGGATTTCCGCGATTTTAATGGCGTTCATCATCCCGGTGTCGTAGATGGGCGCTCCTAACGAGATGAGACGATTCAGATCATATTTGCCGTCGTAACTGTTTTGCCATAGGTCCGTCAAGAGGATACTCTGCGGCACTATGTTCTTGTCCACGTCTTCTCCCATTTTCTGAATGATGCTGGAGAACTTCTGGTACAGCTCATCTTTGGTCATTTTGGTGGAGGTGGTGTCGTCTACGATGACGAGGACTTGGATTTTCTGCTCCTCGGATTTCTCTTCTTTATGCTCTTTCTGCTGTTCCTTTTGCTCTTTGGGCTGCTCTTTCTGTTCTTTTTGTTCCGGAGGGCGTTCCGGCGGCAGTAAGATGATCCCTATGATATAATCCCCAAATTTCTCCAGAACTTTCGCTTTAAATGTGTCTAATTTCTCTTTTAGGGACTGTAATTTTTTTTCTAACTCCGGCGGCAGTTTCGGCAATGAAGGAGTTGTTTCCGACAGTTGAGCCGGTGGCTTGACCTGGACCGGCGCCAGGGATTTCGGCTGCAATGATTTTGATTTCTTTACCATGGTGTTTTAATGTGTGCATAGCAACATTAAGTCAAATCTCCGGGATTATCGAAAGCGCTATGCACCTATCTTCCTTACCTAGACTAATATTGTCTATGAGACAAATAAATGTTATTTATAAATATATGGTCTGCAGGCTTATAATTGTTCCCCTTTTAAGTGGGACCTTTCGGTCATGGCAACATTTAAATATAACATTATTTCTTCTAAGGACATGGCTGAGAAAAAGAAAACAGTTGAGGACATCATTGCCGACTACCAAAAATTCAATCATAAAAAGGGTAAGTCATTTAAGGAGCGGATGAAGAAATTTGAAGAGTATCATGATCCCGAGAATATTCACCCCTTGCAGTTTCTCCATCATGCACATTATGTTGTCTTTGGCCATCCGACAAAAACTAAAGAATTTCCCGGCGCCTATAATGAAGCCTACAAAGTTCTGGATAAGCACGCTGCGGATGATGGAGATAAGATAGAAGATGAAGATAAACTGGCTGAGATATTGGAAACGTACACGGATTCTTTTTTACAGAAAGCAATAGGAGATGGATACAAGGATTACTTAGCTCATGCCAAGGATTTGAAGCTAGATAAAAAGGATCTTCGTGAAATGAAAGGACAACTCCTGGCTAAGTATCATCTTGATGATGAAGGCCGCGGCATAAATATTTTGTCTGAAAGTAACATCAAGGCTCTTAAAGGGAGAAAGAAAGTACATCTTATTACTCAACTCCAACAGATAGGAGAGCGTACTAAAAGGGGATATGCGTCACATTTACAACAGGCCGCAATAGATGGTTTGATAGGGGAAGACGATCATTTGGAGTTGGCAAAGTATATCACTCCTATCTTCCAAGAACGAGGGTTGAAACACGACAAACCTCATGTTATGCGCTCAGTCAATGAACAGGCAGCTCATTATCAGTTACTTTTGCAGGGTAACACCGAGGCACTAAAGAAGGAAGCCCATTACAAACCAATTAAATACGAGAAAAAAGAAGAGAAAGATAAGAAGTGACTCTTTCACAACTATTTTAAACCGCCCCTTTTCGTTTTCTTCCATGCTCACGCGTCGGGAACTGGGAAGGCAGATCTTGCATCTCGCTGTCGGACTAGGTACCGTCATTCTCTTTTATTACGACATCCTGAGCCCTTTGGCCGTCTTCCTGATGATTATTGTCGGCGGCCTGGCCAGCTTCCTTTGCAAACGAATCCGGCTGCCTTTTTTCTCTGCGTTCCTGGATCGCTTTGAACGGCCGGAGATGCGCGATACTTTTCCCGGGAGAGGCATGATTTTCTTTTTCGTCGGTACGTTATTGGTTATCAGATTATTCACCAAAGATATTGCGTTAGCGGCGATCATGGTTCTGGCAGTGGGAGATTCCGTAAGTCATATTCTGGGAGAGCGGTTTGGCAAGATCAAAAACATCTTCAATGGCAGAAGCAGAAAATTATTAGAAGGAACGCTGGCAGGAACACTGGCTGGTTTTGCCGGTGCGGCCTTGTTTGTGCCGTTTCCTGAAGCGTTCTTAGGGGCGGCAGCAGCCATGATTGCGGAAGTGATTGAGATTGATTTAAATAAGAATCAATTGGACGACAATCTCATTGTTCCTTTGGTTGCGGGAACGGTGATGTATTTGGTAAAGATGTATGTTTGATGGGAAGGGGGAATTGGGTATAATTCCTGTTAGTTTCTCCGACCTACGAGTGAGGACTAGAATTGTCGTTAATAGAATTTCCGAGCGGAGGGCACAATCCCAAAAATGAGTGATGTGCCGCAGTTCGGGTGGATTAATCGTAGTGATTTCACAGCATCTTGCTGCGTTTATAGTGCTAATCCAACCTCCAAACAGCATTATGACTTCTCCCTCACTGCACTCATTGGCACATCACTCAGAAAATGGATAGTGCCGAGCGGAGTGGGGAGACCAAGATTTAACTCCGGCAGGAGATTAAACCGCAGAGTATTTTAATCACCGTAAATCGCATTGGCACAAGAAATGAGTTCCCATTTCTGTGCAGAAAACCGCAGTTTTCTTGCACCGTAGTTTTCGCTAACATAAGAAACGTTAGTTTACTGCTTTAGCAGACTAGAAGTTAGGGGGAGTTCTTACCGTAGGATTTTGTTAATGTTTTTGAAAAAGAAAGAAGCATTGTTGAGTGATTCCTGAGCTGGTTCTTTGTTTGCTTGAGGAAGTTTTTGGTAAGTAAATTCGCCTCGTTTTCGTTTTTCCATGGAGAAAATTCCTAGAAGAGCATCAGCACTGACAACCATTTTCTGGTAGATTTGGAGTAATTCCATATCCAATTTTCCTGTGCTTACCAAATATTTTTCAAAAGCTTCCAGCGTTTTCTTGTGCACTTCTGGTGCTTCTGTTTTAATGCCTTTCTTAATCAAAATGGCTTTCGCTGAATAGAAAATGGAATAGTAAGAATGGCTAATCACTGGGCTGTAAAAAGTGAAATCCTTCTCAAGTTTAAACTGTTCTTTTTGAAGTGTTGGATTATTGGAAACTTCAAAGAGCATTTGTGCAGTTACCAGTTCATTCTCCGCTCTT
>JACPND010000027.1 GCA_016185625.1 Candidatus Woesearchaeota archaeon
ACATTCAGAATCAAAAATATGGTGAATTACAAGTGAAAAATCGGTTTCAAAAAACCATCGCCAGCTTTGTTTCTTAGGCGAGCGCCCGTTCATGCCATCCCGGTCTATGACCGGTGGTAGGGCGCTCGCAACGTTTGACGTGACCGTGCAAGGTTTTCAGGGAGATTACAATGTTCACCGTACGGAAAGGAAAAACAGCGATCCTTATAAAGCACTTTTACTTATGCCCCTAGAAACGATCGTTGAACTCAACTCTGAAGGCTGGCCAGTGAATCCTGGAGACTTAGGAGAAAATATCACGACCAGTGGTCTTCTTTATGATTCTTTTAGTGTCGGACAGCGATATCGTATTGATGAAGCAGAAATAGAGATAAGCGAGCCGTGTACTCCCTGTGTTAACGTAAGCCTTCTGCCTTATGTAGGGGAAGAAAAAGTCACAAAATTTATGAGCATTTTAGCCAAGCCAACGAATAGAAGAGGATGGTATGCGAAGGTACTTAGAGAAGGAAGAATATGCAAGGGTGATCCCATTATAGTCTCTGGTGAAACGGCTTAAAGCCTTGTTGCAGTAAATTCTCTAGTGGAAGAAATAATGGTTTGGGTAAGGCATCCCAGGAAAACCAGCCTATAGATTCGGTTTTATCTGGCTCACAGATCGTTGGTACTCCCACTTCATGCTCGGCTAACATAAAAATCGTAATATAATGCTTATTCTCAGTTGCAAATTTATCGTTGGTGATGGTGGCAAAATGCACGTTTTTTATGTGTATGCCCACTTCCTCAAATGTTTCACGGCGAGCGCATTCGTCCAGCTCTTCGTTGAATTCCAAATGCCCTCCAGGAAAAGACCACGTCCCCTCTCCATGCGCATTCTTTCGCTTCTGCAAGAGAACTTTGCTACCTTTGAGAATTATTACACCAACACCTACTTTTGGCCGTTCCATGAAAGAAATAAAATATGATTGGTTTATATTTATTTAGCTTCTTCGTAATACTTTAGTATCCTGAAGTGAAGCACCACCATCTTCTCGCCTTCGATAGGGGAATTGGAAGCTGCCGTTCCCCGAATGGGGCAATTCCCCCTTGGCAGCAAGATGTTACTCTTGTAAAGGCTCGACCAATGAGGGTGGTGCTTCACATTATTGAAGTATTACGCTTCTTCACAAATATCTTCCTTTCCATCCGGCGATATATTCTGGAAGAGCAACCAAATACCACCTCATCCCGCGGTCATACCATTGCCGATGAAACTGCCGAACCGATAGCTCTTTGAGCCCTTCATCCCTGGAGGGGTCAAAAAAAGTGACGTCGCTTTCCGTGGCTCCGGCGAAGAGCATATAATGGCCTTCTGGCTTTTCATCTGGCTGATATGATATACGCTGATGGATGATGGGAAGAATATCTTTTTTTTGCAACTCGCGTAATCTTGAAGCAGTACCATGATTGGAACAGAAAATATGAATCCCCGGTATGAAATGCCGCAGGGCATAGGCCATAGCTGTTGGACTGGTTCCTCTGTTGTCAAACACCTCTCGGCCATCGGCCTGATAATGCTCTCCATAAAAAGTGCAAATCACTGCCAAAACATTTTCTTCAGTGACATCAAGATTAAATTGTACTTTTAATACATTGTTCACTGCCGCTGGACCGCACCTGCCGCTGCCGCTTTGTGATACAAATGGAATGTCCTGAACATCCTGTTCAACTATTACTTCAAGTCCCATGTACTTCCCCCGTAATGCTGCGCAGCATGTAGCCGGTCACTCTTATATTAATTTTATGGTGTAATGGCAGCCTGCCCTTAATTCCAATGACCAACGGATATGTCCCCATCTGCCGGCAGAAGGTCGTCTTGCCATCGTACATTTCCGTCCAGACGTCGTTGATAATAGTTCCTTTCGGTAATAGCCTCTCCAACATTGGATTATCAATCTTCTGCCTGATCTCATTACGCCATTTCCAATACAAATGATTATTTTTACGCAGATATTTATTGCCGCCGTGCTGCTCGAGAAAGGTGTCGGGAAGGACGGCCACCTGACGGATGTTGATGCGGCGCAAGAGCAACTGTTCGTCCATAATCTGCTGAAGCGCGTCCATATTCTTTTCATGGGTTCCTTTGGTTTCCTGAAGAAGTCCAAAAATGATATTGATGCCGGGCAGGAATCTTGGCAAACCATTCTTTCCGCGTTCGGCTCCGTATTTGTTGATGATGCGTATGGCTTTCATGGCGATAAGCGGCATGGTGTTCAGCAAATTAGCCTTCACCACGGCAGGATCAAAGCTTTCTACGCCAAAGGCAGCAATATTTCCTGCCGTACAATATTCTACGATGGCTTTGGTAATTTCTTCTCCTCCCGGTGCGACGACAGAGTTGGGATTGACATTGTCGATATGGAGCATTTCCAGATCAGGACAGTGCTTGCTGATTTGCTGAAGCATTTGAACGGGGCGATCAGAGACATAGAAATCGGCCTGTTTACCGAGGCGAATGAATCTGGCGCCGAGATTATAATACGTCTTTACCTCATTGACAACATCCTCCATGCGGCGATTGATGAATTTGCTTTTGAGTGGTTCGGTGCAGAAGCTGCATTTACCGACATTGCAGCCTCGTCCGGTCTCGATCTCAATGACTCTTTTATCCGGGATTTGCGTGAGAATATCGGCTCCGGCTATAGCATAGGATTGAAGCTGGTCAAAGGGCAGGGTGAAGTCTTTGATTTCGTTGAAAAGGGAAATATTTTCTTTCTCATAGAATTTTCCACCTTCTAATTGGGTCCCAAAGATTGCGGGACCGGTGAGAATCTTTTTCATGGGAAGGTCTTGTAATAAAGGGATGACTTCTCTGAGTGTTCCTGGAAGGGCTGTAAGATATTTCCCGGGAACGTGGACGCCGATGATGACAATGAGAACGTCGGTATTTTGGAGCACTGTTTCGGCACGATTGTTGGTCAGATTGTAGAGGAGGATATTGGTTTTTTGATGTTCTTTGGTCTCTTTTTTCTGGTTGTGATAATGCTTCCAGAGCCGAAGATCGTCAATAGTAAGATAGGTAACGTCATGGCCTTCCTGTTTTAACTGCCCGTAGATGTATCGGGGATAGGTTCCTAAGTACGGAGGCACGCCTAGACCGGAGGCTTCATCGGTGTAGCAGTCAAGGAGGGTGTAGTGCATAAAGTCGCTTTTTGGTGGGAACTTTATAAAAATGTCTGTTCAGTGAAGACTTTATTTTGGGGGTAAACTTTTCACCAATTCTCTGATAAATTGGGTGGCCTTCCCCGCTTTTTTTACTTCTTCTCGCCATTCCTTTTTATGATACATAACGTCTCTCTTGGCTTCTTCAATCAATAGTATACGATATTGTGCAGGTGCTATTTTTTTAGGGGGTTCACAATATGCTGCTAAGCCACAATGATTTTCTAAAGACAATTTAAGTTGGTTGATCATCACCTCTTTTAGTCCTTGGTGCTGCCCTGTTGGTGGCTTCCAGCTTCTTACTTGTTCCAGCATTGACTTATAACGACTCTTTAATTCTGTAACTTTGTGCTGTTGTGTTTCGTAACTATTCATAGCTTGCTGATACTGTTGTTCAGCCTCTTCGGCAGCTTGCTCTAAAGTCATTGCTTCTACTATCTGTAAAGTACGTTCTGCTTGCGCCAGCTCTTGATGATGGTGCATATTTGGAGAAAATCTATCGGGGATTTTTTCTTCAAGAGGTATATCTTTTACAATCTCCAAATTTTCCATCCCTCTGGTGCATAACAACGCATATTCTACTAAAGTGAGATGCGGATCTTCTTTGAGTATGGTACAAAGCAGGGGATTGTAATTAGGGTCCATTTTTTTTAGAAGTACAGTCTTGGAGGGCTATTTATAAATCTTTTTATTTGATACTGCCTACAAATAGTAACATTTTCACAAACGATAATTATATAAGATAATAAACTATTTCTTCTGGCATGATAGATGTTATCAAGAAAGACATCCTGGCCGATCTTAAGCAAGCCATCGATATTCTGGAAGTCAAAGAAGAGGCAGATGTTTTGCAATTGCAGAAATTGAGCGAGCACGCGATTGAGGATGTGGCAGTATATAAAGACACCGATGCCGTGGCCACAGGAGTGATGTTCTATTCGTTGTTTAAAATCATTCCTAAAATGAACGACGAGGAATATCGGGATTTAGTAGACGAATTACAGAAGGCTTACGCCAATCTGCAGAAGAATAATTTTTCCCGTTATAATGCTTCGATGAAGACCATCTTCAATATCATCCAGAAATGCCATGCGCAAGTGCGGGAACATCTGCAGGATGTAATGCAGGCTGCCCGCATTAAGAATGCACATGCATTAGTCCAGCGAGGATTATCAATTGGACAAGCCGCGGGTCTGATGGGATTGTCTAATTGGGATCTGCAGCAGTATGCCGGGAGAACAACGGCGTTAGAACAGCATGACGAAGCGATTCCCGCAAAAGAGAGGTTGAGATGGGCACTGAGAATGTTTCACCTATAGCGTTGTTTTTTGACGCCGGACCGATCATTACGCTAGTCATGGCAAGATTGTGGTGGATTCTGCCGGAACTGAAAAAGAGATTTGGCGGGAAATTTTATATCACGCCGGCTGTCCGCAAGGAAGTGATTGAACGGCCATTGAACATCCGGCGATTTCAATTTGAAGCGCTGCAAGTGCAGAAGCTGATTAACGATGGCGTGTTTGACGTCTATCCTCAGATTCCGACAGCAAAGATTTCTACGTTGATTCATTTAGCGAATGCCGGATTCAGCTCCGGGGGAAAAACCATCGATATCATCCAGAGCGGGGAGATGGAATCAGTAAGCTGTGCAGTGGAAATGAGTGCAGGAGTGGTGATGGATGAACGGACATTGCGATTGCTGATCGAGAACAGCAGCGAATTGCAGAAATTATTGGAAGTGCGGTTTCATAAGCAGGTAGATGTTGACCTGCAAAAGATTAGGGAATTCCAGCAGCAGTTAGGAAAGCCGCAGATTGTCCGTTCGTCCGAGTTGATTAGTGTGGCGTACCAGATGGGCTTGCTTTCCGGCTACGCGCCGAAGGGAGAGAAAGGAAGAACCGTGTTGTTGGATTCAGTGTTATGGAATGCGAAGTTCAATGGCTGCGCGATTACGGAACAGGAGATTGAGGAGCTGAAAAAAGTGTTGTTACGGTAATCAAGAGTAATCCTTCTAAATCAAAGCAATCTTTTTAAAGCAACGGGACATTTTATGTGTCAATGGCGAAGAAATGCATGATCTGTGATGCTCCCGCGGTCTTTCAAATAAAGAACACGACAGATTATTATTGCGCTGACTGCGCGGAAGAGAATTTTGGAGATGTCAGCGTTCTCGTAAAGGTAGAAGAGGAAGCGCAGCGGCTGAAGAAGCTGGTGGATGAGAAGATGGAAGAAGAGAATAATTATGACGAATCAAATAATTAAGATTGGAAGAATTCGGACTTCTAATGTTGAACTGATTCATATTACTAGGGCTTGGATTGCCATTGCAGTGATATTTACTTTTCTTTATGGGAATATAACACTATTTAATCTTGGGTCGTTTAAAGGAATATCCTGGGTTTATTTTGCCACTCTTTTTGGAGTTTCCTTGTTTACTGTCGGAATCGGTTTTCTTCTGCACGAGTTGGCTCATAAGTTTGTGGCACAGCATTATGGGTGTGAGGCGGAATTCCGGGTAGATAATAAGATGTTATTATTTGCCTTAGCTCTTGCTGTCGCGCTGGGTTCTACGTTTATTGCCCCGGGCGCAGTAATGATTGCCGGGATGATCACGCGAAGAGAGAATGGGATTATCAGCGCTGCCGGCCCTTTGACAAATTATGTACTAGCTCTTGTTTATCTGGCAGGTTTATTCTTTTTGCCATTTACTATTATGGTTAGCGGACAAATGATTAATCTTTGGGCCATCGGCTTTAGCGTAAATATGTTCTTGGGATTGTTTAATATGATCCCTTTCCTGATGTTTGACGGCAAGAAGATTTTTGACTGGAATAAAGCGGTGTGGACAGCGATGGTGGCGTTTGGAGTGGTGTTTTTGTTTTTCTTATGACGCCAAGAAGTTAATGTCTTAGATCAGTTAAGAAAGACGATAAGTCAAGAAAAAAATAATTTTTTCATTTCTTTCCTTTTCCGCCGGCGGCCGGAGCTTCTTTCTCGATCGGCACCAGCTCGTCCACAATCTTGATCGGCACACCTGCATCCAACATTCTGGTTCTGGTTTTCTTCGGTTCGGTGGTGCCCATCTCCGCGAGGATGGCCTTGGCTTTCACCTCGAATTCAGCCCTTCGCTTCTCTAATTCCTCATGCAGGCGTTTCTTTTCCGCTTCCTGATGCGCCCGTTCCGCGGCACTTAATTCTGTCCGTTCCAACCTGATCTCTTCATCGAATTTTCCGGCTTCGACTGCTTTGAGTGCATCTCTGCCCGGCAGGCCTTCCACGAGGATTCCCATGGAATTGCAAGTCCCAATGACTTCCTTCACTTTCATCTTCAGCGAATTACCCAGAAGATCCCCCTCTTTTGTTTTCGCAATCTTAATAATTTGTTCAATCATCAGATCAGCAATTTTTTCCTGAAGCGGATTTCCCGCGCCCTTCTCTACACCGGCTTCTTTTTTAACCAATGCCGATGTTGGGGGTGTTCCTACTTCGATGGTAAAGGTCTTAGAATCTGTATCAATAATGACTTTGACGGGAATCTGCATACCCGCCATGGTGACCGTCCGCTTGTTAATCTCCATCACCACTTGGCCGATATTCATGCCCGTCGGCCCGAGGGCTGGCCCTAATGGTGGCGCAGCTGTCGCTTTGCCTCCTTCTACCATGACTTCCACAGTTTGCTTAGCCATTGTGTACGCAAAAACAGGGAGCTATTTATATACTTTGTGCCTTACTACCGCCGGCGTTGTCCTCGCCGATCGCCGCCAAATGGTCTCCCCCTGCCAGATCCGAATCGGCGTTGTCCCGCGTCAAACATCAGTCGGGGAAATTGCGGCTTTTCCAGCGCCGTTATCTTCAGGTTCCGATAGCGGTCAAAAATAGCCTGAAATAATCCGTAATCACGCTGGCACAGCAAAGAAATCGCTTTTCCTTTCGCACCGGCACGTGCTGTCCGGCCCACTCTATGGACGTAATCCTCAGAATTGATGGGAATGTCATAGTTGAAAACATGGGTGACATTCTTGATATCCAGTCCCCGTGCAGCCACTTCCGTGGCGACGAGAATATGCGGCTTGCCGCGGTTGAAGTCCTCAATGATGCGCAAGCGCCTGGGCTGTGAGATTCCGCCGTGGATGGCTTCCGCATCAATCCGCTGCCGCTGGAGATTCTTGGTAATCACGTCTGCGTTCTGCCGGCTGCTGCAAAACACGATGGCCAGATGCGGATCTTCGGTCTTGATGAGATGCACCAGCAGCGAAAATTTTTCCCGCTGGTCGACATCGTAATAAAATTGGTCCAGAAACTCCTCTTCCACATGCACTTGCGCCTGCACGGTCACGGGATCATTCATCTGTGTTTTTTTGATTTTCTCGACTTCCAATGAAATCGTCGCGCCAAACAGGAGCGTCTGCCGTTGCCGCGGAAGCTGCCCGAATATAACTCCCACGTCCTCAATAAAACCCATGCTCACCATCTTATCTGCTTCATCAAGCACTGCAATGCGAATCCTGTCTACCTTAAAATTTCCCTGCCGCAGGTGATCCAGGCATCGTCCTGGCGTCGCCACGACGATTTCGCACTGGCGCAAATCATAAACCTGCCGTTCAAACCCCACGCCGCCATAGATTGCGGTAGCAGTAAGTCCGGTTCGCTGGCCGAATCGGCCAATTTCATTCTTGATCTGTTCCGCTAACTCTCGAGTCGGCGCTAAAATCAGTGCCTGCGGCCCTTTCTTCGGCAATACTTTTTCCAAGATGGGAATAGCGAAAGCCAGTGTCTTTCCGGAACCGGTCTTAGAGATGCCGATAACATCTTTTCCCTGAAGAGCCAAGGGGATAACTTTCTCCTGGATCTCCGTTGCGTCCGTAATCTGTATTTTGTCCAGCGCCGCAACAACTTCTGGGCGTACATTCAATTCTTTAAAGTTCATAGTTTTTAACTCCAGAAATGAAGAATTAGTACGTCATGAAATTCACCATTAATTTGCGAATCTCAATATAACTCCTTTCATTCACTTTACGACTTTGAAAGATGTCATAAACTAAAACTCATTTCTTAACGTTTTGATGATAAAAAAGGCAGTACTTTATAAATCTTTAGGCGAAAATTCAGAAAAACGCCCTCACCAGAACCGCCAGCACCACCATATTTCCGAAATCCGCCACCGACGTCGTGATTGGAATCAGGAAATTATTAGGATCCTCTTTCTTGTGGTAGAAATGCAGGCCGGCAATGACCGAAGTCATAAAAAGCCCGCTCACCATGACCACGGCATCAATCACAGCAATAAAAAAGATTTTTGTGACGATAACCCGGGAAACATCATAGCCAAACACTCTGGAGATCAGGAGGGCTATCCCGCTGCTGATCATGGCCGTTACCAGCGAAATCATCAGTATCTGCAGGAACAGGTCTTTCAGCTCCTTGTTTTTCCACCAGGTCCGGCGAATCTTGTTCTCATGCAGCATCGCTGAAAACCGTGAAGAAACAATGGTTCCATAATCTCCGATCATATCGTTCAATGCCGGAAAGAGAATAACCAAAGGAATAATTGAAATGAAAATTAATTTCACATGCTCCAACGCCAGACCGCCAAAGGAACTTATCAGTGATGCCAGCAGCAGGATCTTGATGCTCTCCCGTAAAATAGTCCTGGGCACATTGCTCTTTGGACCATACTCCTTCACATACAGCAGCGTGCGTTTTGAAATGCCATGCTTTTTATGTATCTTGTGGATAAGCGGGTGATGCTTATGCCTTTGCACTTTCTGCAGGATTCGCAGATGCGTCAGGATGCTTTTCATAGGATCACCAACGCCGCCAAGAGCGCCACGATGCTGGTAATGTCTCCTGTTGAGGTCACCAGCGGCCCCATGATATTATTAGGATCGTGCCCTTTCCGGAAGAGATAAAAAGTCGCAAAGATAGCTAAGGGAATTTCGATTAAATTAGCTAAAATTCCGGCAATGATGGGCAAGAGGATAATCTTCGGTGTGACCAGGCCAAAGGCAATGTAATTGAACAGAAAAGCGAATAGACCTAAAGCTAAAGATACCAGCAACGCTAGCCACAACGACGCCCATAAATTACCTTTAATAATCCGCGCTTTCATCCCGTGCGGCTTAACCAGCCCTAAAAACAACCCTGAACTAAGCCGTGATGACAATGTCCCGCTGATATTTCCCCGCATTTCCAGAAATCCCGGCAGGAGAATCAGCATTCCTGGCAGGAGTAATAGTTTGTCAATATAAATGGCCAATACCGTCCCCGCAATCAATCCTCCGAGGATAGATGTGACTTGTGACAACAGAATTTCTCCAAAATTACGATCGAATATGGCCATCCTCTTTTGAGTGGACATTTATTTCAGGGTATATAAAGATTTTTATGCGAGGGCGCGCATGAACACTTGGCGGGTTGAAGCGCACTGAAACAAGAAGGGATAGTTTTCCCTTCTGTTCAGAAGGACTCGGTCCTTCTTGAACCCGCAGATGAAATGCGTATCAAATCGCCCGAGCAGTAAAATTCTTATTCTTTGAAAATAAAAAGAAGCCAAAGCAGGTGTTGGCCGTGCTCTGGACTCCAAAACTTAGACAAAGGTGGCTGGAACTCTTTCTATAAAACACAAAGAAACTGCAGTTTCTGGTGCCCCAAAAAGCAGTGGCTTTTTTAGGGAGCCATCGGAGATAAAAATGGCAAATGAACTTAGAGCTAGTGGACACACCAGGGGAGAAACAAATCTTCATCTGCAATTCACGCCTGCATATCGGCGTGACATTTTCTCGGACAAGCTTGTTCGAGAATTGACTGTTGCGTATGTTTTGCAACGGTCAAAAGAGATGAAAGTTGACATTGCCGCTATCGAATGCGGTCCGGACCATCTTCATCTCTTCGTCAAAAATTGGAAGAACTGGAAAATCCCAGTTCTTGCTGGTTCGTTAAAGAGCTATTCTAGCCGGTTGATGCGAAAGGGCCACAAGCATATGTTAAATCCAATTTTTCCAGCACTTTAGAATGTAAACTCTCTTCTATAACTTGATAACTTTTGACGAAAATTCCACTTTAAACGGAACGTAAAAAACGATGTAGGCGGGAAGAAAATTCAAACCAAAAAATAACCATCTTTAGGGTTCAAGACAAAATAAAATAGTAAAGTTTCTAAAGAAGAGATGACCACACTGCGGATTAAAAACGTTTTATTATTTCCAAACTGGAATTATACTATCTTCCCAAAAATTTAATAAGTTATTTTTTCTCAAGTCCTTAGTCTTGAAGATGTGGGCATTATCGCGCAGTCGGAAGCCACGCCGGAAAATACTGCTCTGCTCACCTGCATGCAAATTTCTGTAGGTATATTTGGACTAGGTCACGTCTCTTCTCGCTACTTCAAAGATCAGCTCATGACTCTGCCCACGAAAAAGAAACGCTTCTGGAAAACTATGTATGAAAAGGCGATCGGTAGAGTATTCCGCCCCAGACTAGGAGCCAGTAAAAGCTCCGGGGCAGGCCTATGGGACGATTGAGGATGCGGTGTAGTTTTACAGAACTGTATAAAATTAACTACAGTGAAAATTCCTGTAATATTTTTGGTATGGACCCGTTATAATTCTGAAAGAGCATATGTTGGCTATCTTTGGAGAACTGCACTATCTCTTTTCTGGCAACCCATTTGTATTTTCGGACTTCGGCAGTATCAATCTTTATATCCGCATCCGTACCTAAGAACTCTACGACTAAGAATCGCTGCCACTGACCGCGAAATTGCCGCCCCTTTCTTTCAATGACTTCATCCGGCCAGTCGTACTTGTTGGTATATTGGCTCTGTCCCAGAATTTTTATCTTATTGGTGCCGATTTCCTCCCTAAATTCTCTCTTACCGGCGGCAACTACGTCTTCGCCATCGTCTATCCCGCCCTGCGGAAACTTCCACCACTCCTCATCCCAGTCCACCAGATTAACCAAAAGAAATTTTGTATCTTTAAATACGATCAGGGCAACATTGTTGCGAAAGGGCAAGGATTTGTATTCTGATTTCATAAAGGCTCTTTTACTTTTCTATCGGATAGATTCAACGTTCTCAACCCCAGCTTCTTTATCTTTCTTGACAGCGTCTCCGGCCGCAGGCCCATCGCCTTGGCGGCATTCAAGACCTTGTTCTGATGCTCTTTTAACACCTGTGACAAAAACTGCCGTTCGAATTCTTCTTCCGCTTCTTTCCAGCTTAATTTTGGCAGCGGCAAATACTGGGCAATATTTCGGGAAAGAGGCCCTATTTCTTCGTACATCATTTCTAACTTTTCCGGCTGAAGGAGACTTTTATATTGTTCCAGCGTATCACGGATGGCGTGATCAACGGTATCCTGCAGGTATTTTGCAGGTTCCAGAGCCTGAATTTGATTGCGGGCAAGGTCCATCTCTTTCATGGAGCGATGCACACTGCGGCGATCGATACCGAGAACTTTCGCCAACTCTGATACATTCCCGCGATGAAGGCGTAATTCCTGATGAAGAAATTGTTTCCTGAATATTTTTTTGGCGTTTTCAAAAGACGCCGGCAGGGGGATATACATGTTGAGCAGCGGCTGTTTTAACCTGTCAGAAATATCCGTTTCTATTTTCGGGATGGAAACACCCCAGTGCTTTTCCATCGTTTCTTCTAAGAGAGGAAGAACTTTGCCCTTCATCGCTTCTTCTAAATCCGGTCGTGCTTTTCTGGTCATGTGATTATGTTTGTAAGAGCGTTCCCAGAGGAAGGCCATAGAGGAATAGAAGCGATGCGGTGAGCGGTGGAGAGGATGAAAGTGTTAAAGAGGGAAGAAGAAAGAGGAGGTACGTTGCAATTAATCCAACTTTTGAGGGCGCGATTATAGTATAGATAAAAGAAGCGACCGCTCCGATCAAAAACAGTCCGAATACAACAAATCGTGATTCTTTCATCAATAAAACACTGCTGGCGATGACCAGCACAGAAAACAACAGCCTTTGAAGCAATATAAAGTATTTTTCCCCCGGCTCAAGTTCTTCTGGAGCAATCTTTGCCAAGGCCATGCCACCCGCGATTCCGGTTAACCCTAACAGAAGCTCAAGCATGGAGTTCCCCCTCAAAGTTTTCCAAAAATTGTTTCCAGTCTTCCTCTTTAATAACTGCGCCGCAAGCGACATCGTGGCCGCCGCCATATCCCTGAATGCCCACCAAGGCTTTTTCCAAGGCCGGAAGGATGGGTGTTGCGCCACGCAGGCTGCATTTCATTTCCCCGCTTTTCTTACGGGCAATAATGATCACTTTCTTTGGATAGAGATAGGCCAGTTCATTGGCCAGATCGGTGGTAAAAGACCATTGCTGTTCAGTGTATTCAAATAAGAGGATTTTTTCCCGTCCAGCTTTCTTCTTTGCCGCTTTGAGCAGAGGATCGTATTTCTGGTTGATTTTTTCAAATCTGGCGTAGAGGAATCTTCCTGCCGGGCTTTCCTGGCGCAGGATTTCATACGGCGATTTGATACGGGTGAGGATTTTGATGGATTTCTGGACGTCAGATGTTTTTCCTTTCATGAGAAAAGAAAACAGGCGGATGAGGACTTTCATGGGCTGCTTATAGACGGCGTCGCCGATCGTCGTTTTCTTGGACAGAAGATCAGGATATTTTTGGATGAATTCGTCAATAAATTCCGGCAGGTGCCAATCGTAAAGGCAGCCGACAACCGCAATCCAGAGATCATCGGGATTATTATTTACTTCATACGCCATGTAGGAACTGGGGAGATAAAGGTCCTGGCGGATCAATCGGGGATTGAAATAGCGGATATTCGTTCGCTGTAAGGGCTGATGATGGTCAATCCAGAACATCGGCCTCTTGGCCTGATCGATAAAATCCTGTTCGACGATGGGGACATCCAGAATAAAGATTTTATCAGGATGGTATTCTTCTACTTTACGCAGGAAGCTCAGGTCAATTTTAGGGCCGGATTTGACAATGACGTTATGGCCTTCCCGGTTGAGGCGATAGAGCAGCAGGAAGGCGCATACGCCGTCCGGGTCGTCGTCATGGAAGAAGAGGGGATTTTTCGCTGTCTCCAGCTCTTCGCGAAGCAGCTGGATCTGGGCAGGAGTGAGCATAGAAAGGCCATCTTCCGACGGTTTTTAAAGGTTTCCTTGATTCGTAATACTTCAATAATGTGAAGCACCACTATCATAAAGTCACGCCGCTAGTTACACTAGGCGAGTCGTACGTCAGGGGGATATTTCTGCGGAAAAATCCCCCATAGTGCAACAACCTATCGTCGTGTGGTCGAACGGAGTGAGTGCCCCACCTGAGAATCTCGCATAGGATACTTGCAGGTCGAGCTTAATTGACAGATACTTCTAGCCGACAATTAGTGTATATGGGAAAATGGGCCGGTGCGCATACGTCGGTTGATAACTTGCCGAAAGGTTTTCCCAAACATCTGCGGGGAGACGTGAAGGATGTTGCGCAGCACTTGATTAAGAAACACTTTCTGCCGGCAAAGCCTACTCCCTATGGCTTGGAAGTGAGTCTGAATCCGGAGATGAAGAAAGAGATTGAAGAAATGACGAGGGTACGTGCATAGCTCGCTCGCACTATCAGGCGCATACGGACTTTTCGATGCCGCATTTGTTTCAAAAATCTTTTAAAGAAGGCCGTTACAAGGCACTTATGAGAAAACTTTTGGTTTTAATCGTGATGGGTGTGGTCGTCCTGCTTTTTTTAGCTGCCTGCTCGCTGACCGGCGGAACGGTTGGCGGCTGCTCTTCACTTGATGGAGCAGCACGCGATAATTGTTATGCTGAGCAGCAGCAATGCAGCAAGATTGAAAATGCTGATCTTCGTGATTCGTGTCTGGCCAAACTTGCCGGAGCGAACAAGGACAGCTCTGCCTGTGAGCAGATAAAAAGCAGCAGTGCGAAAGGATATTGTCAGGAATTGATCGCCGAAGCGACGAATAATCATGAGCTCTGCTCTTCTATTAATGATGAATACTGGCAGAATAATTGCCATTATGCATTTGCCATCAATAATAGCCAGGATACGTTTTGCTCTTTAGTCAGCGATGCACCGCAACGGGAAGACTGTTTTAAGCATATTGCGCTGGCGACCAATAATCCTCTCCTCTGCGAGTTTTTAGAAGACAGGGATAGCTGTGTCATGAAAATCGCCAAAGCCACTAAAGATGCTGCGGTCTGCGGCTCAGTAGAGGATAGCTTTAACCAGAATGTCTGCTTGTATCGTGTGGCGAGAGCGCGGAATGATTCTTCCGTCTGCCCGAATATTACTATTTCCGGGATACGGGAACAATGTAAAAAGGACATTAAATAAAAAGAAGATTAAAAATTATTCAACAACTTCCAACTCATCCAAGTTCACGCCGTCGTTCAAATCCTGATCCATGGCCTGAATATCATCCAGGTCGTTAATGTCACCGGCGATTTCTGTTTCCGGAGCGGCTACGGATGTGGATTCCACGGTTTTTGCCTTGCAGCCGACGAGAATAATCGCCAGTATAATCATCATTCCCAGCAGTAGTTTCATGTTCATGTTTTCACCTTCCTATACATAAATAAAATAAAGATATAAAAAGTTTGTGTACTCTTAACTAGTAGCAGTTGCCCCTTCTGCCAGTGTCGTATCTGTCGTAGAGGCAGTTCCTGCCGTATCCGTGGCAGTCTCTGCTGGTGTTTCCGGAGTTGTTTCTGCAGGAGCTGTCGTTTCAGGTGCAGTTTCCGGTGCTACCGGTTCTGTCGCTGGTGTTTCCGTTGTAGGTGCAGCTGGTGTTTCTTCTTCCTTCTCTACTTCAGTTTCTCCTTTTCCGCCTTTCAGTTCGCGGTATTTCTGCATGAAATCCCGAAGGATCTTTCGTGCATCTTTAAGGTTGTCAAGGACTTTTTTCTGTGAACTGTGGACGCCTTTTACTGACTCTTCATTATCAGTAGTCCGAGCAGCAGTCCATTGTTCCCGGGTAATTTTAAGATCTGCCTTCGCAGATTCCACCGCCGCTTTGAACTTCGTTAACAGGGCTTCTAATTCTGCCGTATCCTTTCCCGCAGATTTGAGTTCGTCAATCCTAGACTGCATGCCGGCAGCATACTGATCGACTTTGCCGACCACGTTTTCGAGGCGGGCATTGCTCAGGGCACTGACGATGCGGCGCTGTTCTTTACGGACTTCGTTCCAGGTTTCTTTAAGATTTTTAATCGCCGTCCGCAATTCTTCTGCGGTTGCAGTTTCGGCTATTGCTTCAACCTGTTTTCTTTCGGCGGTTACTTTTTCTTCCAGTTTTTCGATGGAGGCGAGAGCAGACGCCTTTTCGTCTTCTGCCATCACTTTAGAATCTTCGACTTTGTTGCGGAGCTTTTCCAGCGAGCGGTCGATGAGCTCAAGGGTTTTTTCCAGATGCTTCTGGACGCCTTGGCGGTGTTCTTTCTTGACTGCCCGGCAGGCGTCGGTATCTTCTTTACAGGCTTTGGCTTTTTCCTTCTGCTCTTTTACTTTCTCCCGCTGCTCATTGAATTCTTTCTTGACTTTCTGATGCCGCTCTTTGGCTTCGACAAAGCGTTCTTCTGCTTTCGCCAGCTTTTCTCCTACTTTCGCGATTTTTTCAGCAGCTTTTTCTTCAATCTTACTTATTTTTTCAGCAGCTTTGGTCTCATCAAGCTTTTCTGAGATCTTGGCTTTCTTTTCTTCTGCTTTGGCTTTTATGTCCGTAATTTTTTCTCCGGTTTTGATTCTGGCTTTTTCCAGGCGTTCGCCGGCTTTGGTTGTTTCTGTACTATCTGTGCTTGTGCTTTCCGTATTATCTGCACTTGTTTTAGTAGAGCCAGAAGTTCCACTATCTGACCCGCTGGAGTCACTTCCTGAGGATCCGCTATCAGACCCTTCATCTGCGAAGGCTAATGGACTCATTATAAATAATACCATGACGGCCAACGCCGTTAATTTCGACATCAATTTTAATTTGCTTTTGCTCATGGTGAGCACCTCCATTGTTTTTTATCCGTTTTTGAACTTTATTTTAAACTTCAGGGCTTCTGAGGCTTCTGAAATTCATGTTTCTGGGTTCTGAAAGAACGATTTACTTTATAAAGATACTTTTGGAAATACTTCTAAAGAAGCAAATTTTTGCTTATTTATACTTTAGGAAACTTTATTTTTGCCTTATTTTATATTTAATGCTAATTTTAGTCATTTGAGCTTCTTTTAGCCGGTTTAAGAGCTCTTCCTTCTTTTTTTTGTATAACAAAAAGCAATATGTGGCGAGGTCCTGCCCTGCCGCCGAAAGTTCTTTAAAGTTTGTTATTTTGCGTTGATGTATGAATTATCTTGTGCAGAGTTTTACCGATGCCTTGAAGGCACTCCGGAACTACAAAGTCTTCTTTGGACTCCTGGTTGTTTTTCAGCTTATTTTTTTTGTTGCCCTTGGCTATATCTTCCTCCATTTCCAATTAAAAATGATTGAGAATTATCAGCAGATCGCCACGCCATTGGAAGGGATTGATAGCACCACCCAGCCGGATGCCGAATTAATGAAAACAATAGGAGCAATGTACGGACACTACCAGCAGCTATTGCAGGATTTGCGTTCGCTGGTGTTGTGGTTTGGGGTGATATTTCTGGTACATGGCGGCATCTGGGTGGCGCAGCATCAATTGCTGGAACAACAGGTACGGCATTCGTCATGGAAAGAAATGATGATAAAGATACTACAACAATGGCTGCGGATGCTGGTGTCATCGTTGGTTTTACTTGGCCCGATTTTGGCAATTTCTTATTTTATGTTACGGAGCATGATTTTCAGGCAAGCGGATATTGACGCAGTAACAGGTACAGCAAAGATTCTGGGAGCGGTAGTGTTGGTGATGTATTATTTTTTATTGGTGGCGTTTTCCTTGCTGGATGTGGAGTGGAGACACTTCCCCCTACGATTTTTTAAAGTTGCGATTCAACGAATCCATAAAACAATATTCCCTATATTAATCGGTTTAGCGTTGGTGAGTCTAAGTCTGTGGCTCTTGTATCTTTCTTTGATAGGGGAATGGCCTTTTGGGCTGATTCTAGGAGCGACGCTAGTCTGGGTGGCCGTTCTCGTCTTCTCGCGATTGTTTCTGATCAGCACGGTGAAGCGCCTATGAAACGAGTCATTATTGATACGAATGCCATCCTGGCGATTGCCCAGTTCAAGATAGATGTGTTTTCGGAATTGGATATTATTATGAATGTTCCTTATACTATTTATATTCTGGATGAAACAGTACAGGAATTAAAAAAAATCATCGAGAACGGGAAAAACCGGCCGGCAGCGAAATTAGGGCTGGCGCTGCTCAAGGCCAAAAAAGTAGGGATATTGTCTGAAGAAGGATATGTGGATGACCTTCTGGCTGCTCACTCTCAACAAGGAGATCTGATTTTGACGCAAGACGTGGCTCTAAAGAAAAGATTACAGAGGCCGTATCTGACGATTCGGCAGAAGAGGAAGATTATTATTGTCTCGTAAGGCGTCGTAAATATTTTTCACAATGCCCGTAGCAATTTCAGTATTTTCTGGTCAAAATCTCGGCTGTGCTTTTCGAATCTCTGCGCAGATTTCTCTACTTCGGGAGATTTATAAGCATAATTGTAGTGTAGTATCCTTTCCAAAAACCGAATCGTAAACTATATAAATAAACCCCTCTCCACCTTTCAAAATCACAATTTAGGGGTGGAACACATGATCGGGATTATTGCCATCGTCATTAGTCTGGTAGCCTTAGCCTATGCGGGTTATTTATCGTTGAGGATTCTTCGCCTGGAACCGGGAACGGAAAAGATGCAGGAGATTGCCGGCGCTATTAAAGAAGGAGCGATAGCGTACATGGCCCGGCAGTATAAGACGATTGCGATTTTCGCGGTGATCATTACCGCGATTTTATGGGGCTTGTTTGGTGTTCCGATTGCTGCTGGTTTTCTCGTTGGCGCAATTTTATCGGCAGTTTCCGGCTATATCGGCATGAGCATTTCCGTACGCGCCAACGTGAGAACGGCGCATATTGCGAAGCAGGGATTGAAAGAAGCCTTGAGCGTGGCATTTAAAGGCGGTGCCGTGACGGGCATGGCCGTGGTGGGATTGGCTTTATTGGCGGTGAGTACATTTTATGTCATCTACCATGATCCTGCCCTGTTGGTGGGATTAGGATTTGGCGCTTCGCTGATCTCGTTATTCGCGAGAGTTGGCGGCGGTATTTTTACCAAAGCAGCAGATGTGGGTGCTGATCTCGTCGGTAAAGTGGAAGCGGGCATTCCGGAAGATGATCCGCGAAATCCGGCAGTTATCGCTGATAATGTGGGAGATAACGTCGGAGACTGCGCGGGCATGGGTGCTGACTTGTATGAAACGTATGTTGTTACGTTATTAGCAGCGATGTTATTAGCGTTGATCCCATCGGTGTCCTCGACCTATAACAGCGCTGTGGAATATCCATTAATGCTGGGAGCGATAGCGATTATCGGTTCCATCATCGGCACATTTTTTGTGAGATTGGGAAAATCGGGTAATATCATGGGCGCGTTGTATAAAGGATTGATTGCCGCGGGTGTGGTGTCGGCAATAGGATTTTATTCTGTGACGGTCTATACCAACAATCCATTGAATCTGTTTTTTGCTGCCGTGGTCGGTTTAGTGGTGACCTTGCTGATTAATGTGATTACGGAATATTACACGAGTACAAAATACAATCCGGTCAGGAAGATTGCCGAAGCATCGACGACTGGCGCGGGCACCAACCTGATTTCGGGATTGGCCTTTGGCCTGCAATCGACGCTGCCGACGGTAATTGTGATCTGCCTGGGAATTTTAGGTGCGTATTTTTTCGCCGGGATCTATGGCGTGGCGATTGCCGCGGTGGCGATGCTGAGTCTGACGGGCATGGTGATTGCATTGGATAGTTACGGCCCGATTACCGATAATGCAGGAGGGATTGCAGAGATGTCCGGACTGGATAAAAAAGTCCGTCAGGTGACAGATGCCTTAGATGCCGTAGGAAATACGACCAAAGCCGTGACCAAGGGATATGCGATTGGCTCGGCTGCGCTGGCGGCGATTGCCTTGTTTACGGCATTTACCGGAGAGATCGGCAAGTTCGCCACCGAGCCAGTGACCTTCTTGATTACCAGTCCGGCCGTGTTGATTGGATTATTCATCGGCGCCTTATTGCCATTTGTGTTCTCGTCGTTGTGCATGACTGCGGTGGGCAGCACGGCACACAAGATTGTGGTGGAAGTGCGCCGGCAGTTTAAGGAAATCAAAGGCATCATGGAAGGGAAAGCCAAGCCGGAATACGGGAAATGCGTGGATATGGTGACGAAAGCGGCGCTCGGGAATATGATCTTGCCAGCAGTATTAGCGATCGCTGCTCCATTGACCGTGGGGCTGTTGTTGGGTGTTGAAGGATTAGGGGGATTATTGATCGGCGTGATTTTATCCGGATTGCTGATGGCCCTGTTTATGTCAAATACGGGTGCGGCCTGGGATAATGCCAAGAAATATATCGAAGCCGGAAACTTTGGTGGAAAAGGAAGCGATGCGCATAAAGCGGCAGTTGTCGGCGATACGGTTGGTGATCCATTTAAGGATACAGCCGGACCGGCGTTAAATGCACTGATTAAGGTGATTAATACGTTCGCGATCGTCTTTGCGCCGCTGTTTGTGGCATATGGATTGAAGTTGTTTTAGGATTTTTTATTTATCTATGTAGAAAGGTTTGAATAACCTATCTAATTTGTCAAACCTCAAGTCACTTCGTTCTATCCTGTTGGGGATGCTCCGAACGTTAGTGAGGTTGGTGACTTTCCTTGCGGAAAGCTTCTAAGTAGGATACCAACAGGCAGAAATGATTGATAAGATAGTTCTGTCTGTTGTATCTACAAAAGGCACAACAAAAAGATAAAATATTTGTGCCCTTTGGTAGACTTTGAATATCGATGCAAATGAGGGTTATTCAAACATTTCTATAATCTCTTCAAACCCCACATCTCTCGCACTGAGAAATAAATTTTTTCTTTTCGAGGGGAAAGATATCGCCTCGGGCGAAAACTGCAGGGGAGAGATTTAAGCTCCTGATTTAAAGTATTCATTAGTAATGAACAATATTGTGCATTAGCAATGCAAAAATTTATAAAGATAGGTGTATGAGCTAGTTAAATGATAGATAAAGAAACACTTAGAAAAGTGGTAAGATTACAAAGAGAAGAAATTGCTTTATTTGATTCAGGTATAGAAAGGGAAGATGTATCCAGTATAGATTTGAATGTGCCTTTTGCTTTAATTTTATCGGGAATACGAAGATGTGGGAAAAGCACATTGCTTCTGCAGCTGATGAAGAAACTTAAAGGTTTTTACTATTTTAATTTTGAGGATTCACGAGCGGGAGATTTTGATATTGGAGATTTTGAAAAATTAGACCTAATTTTTCACGAAGAGTATAAAGAACAGAATTATTACTTCTTTGATGAGATTCAGAATATTGCAAAATGGGAGATTTTTGTAAGAAGGCTGGTGGATCTTAAGAAACACGTGATAATCACTGGTTCTAATGCTTCCCTTTTAAGCAAGGAACTCGGAACAAAACTAACAGGAAGACATTTAAATCATGAATTATTCCCCTTTTCATTTAGAGAATTTCTGAATCTCAAAAAAGAGAAACCTTCAATTGGTTCATTTGAAGAATACTTTTCTAATGGTGGTTTTGCAGAATATTTAAAACTAAAGAGACCGGATATTCTCCAGGAATTACTAAGAGACATACTAGCCAGGGACATTATAACCAGATATAAACTCAGAAACCAAAAAATATTGAAAGATCTGGCTACTTATCTATTAACTAATATCGGGAAAAAATTCACTTATAACTCGCTCAAAGAGAATTTTAAATTAGGCTCTGTTAACACTGCCATAGCTTTCATTTCTTATTTTGAAGACACATACCTGCTGTTCACTATTCAACGATTTGATTATTCTATGAAGAAAATGTTGGTAAGCCCTAAGAAAGTTTACGCGATAGATAATGGCTTGGTGACCAAAAATTCCGCTTCATTCTTTGATGATAGGGGAAGGTTGCTTGAAAATCTTGTGTTTATCAATTTAAGAAAGAAAAATGAGGGGATATTTTACTTTCAAGATGGAAATGAATGTGATTTTTTAATTAGAGAAGGCGTAAAAATTGTCAAAGCCATACAGGTTTGCTATGAACTCAATGAAGATAGCAAGAAAAGAGAAATAAACGGTTTAGTTGATGCTTTAGATAAGTTTAAGTTAAAAGAAGGATTAATTTTAACCTATAATCAAGAAGATAAATTTATAATAGAAGATAAAATCATAAAAGCAATTCCTGTTTGGAAATGGCTTTTAGAGCATACGCTCAAAGGACGATAGCTCTGCACTTTAGTGTAGGGTTAGGACACTCTCGGCGAATTTCTCCTGACGTTTTCGATCGTCTTTGCGCCGCTGTTTGTGATGTATGGATTGAAGTTGTTTTAGGATTTTTAGTCTTGTTGGCGAGGAAGGCTACACTATTGTTGCATATTCTTGCTTCACATATTCCTTCAGGAATTTATCCGCAACAGCATAATCACCCTCTTTTTCTAGCTGGAGTAATTTTTCACCGATGGCGGGGTTAGGTTTTCCTAAGTCAAGGCCTTTTTGCAGCAGGGCATGAACGTACAGCGGATGGTGTCCTTCTTGCTGAAGTGCCTGAACGGTTTCAGTATCAAGCCCGGTTAGTTGACAAATCTCAGCAATGTTCTGGTTTTGCTTTCCAGAAATCACACGCTAATGGGCCTAGCAGCATTCCTGCTTTGTCAATACTGGTCTCAAAGCCATTTTGATAGCCCGAGGGAGTTATTTTTTCTGACAAGCGGTCGGAAAGCTGAAGTTGAGGAATGTAAATGCGCCCTTTATCTTCCAGCGGATGACTTAGCTCATGAAGCACAAGAAAAGGCAGCGACTCGCGCAATAACGGCTGATCTTCATCATCTTCAATATTGATATATTCATGAAAATCATGTGCTATGTAGTTACTCAGTTCCAGACGTTGTTCTAGGCGAAGCTCCTGACGAAGACCTAAAGATAGCCCCAAGCTAAGACCAGGTGTCATGCGACGTTGGCAAACCTCTGATAGCGTATGGACGCGTAATGGCGCCGTTCCGGACTTATCTGTATGTGCCTGGGAAGATCAACATCAAAATAGTCCGAAACTTTCTGTACCATAGCTTGAGCGGAACGTTTTAAGCCGCTCTCCCTCTGCCGGCGTGGATTATAGATAAACGACGTTTGGCGATCAAAACTGGTCTGATATTGCGATATAAGCTCAGACGCTGCCTCATGAATCTCTTCAGCTTCGTCGGCATTAATGTGTTCTTGTGGCCTGAAAAAATTTGGGGAGTAAGCACAGATGCGTCCATAGAAAACATCATTGTCTGCCATTTCGTAGATTCGTTGTGGCGCCTCTCCATGCAAAAGGACGATAAGATTGTCCAGTTGATCCATGTCCTCTTCGGTAATGTAATGATCCACGAGCGCCGCCAATTCCTTATTGGGAAAAATGTCAGGGGCTTCCTGCAGCCGCTGATATTGCAGTTCATACAACGCTTTTACATCCACGGAAACTGTTCTGCCTATGATTTTGTGTACATCACGCTGAGCGGCCATACAGACTACTGTTGAAATGTTGGTGTTAAGCCGTTCTGCTGCTTCTCGAAGTGTAACATAGGCCATAAGTGGGCAAAATGGCGCCTGTTTAAATATTTTACTATTACTTAAGGGTAATATCTGCCAGAATTAAAACCGCACTATTATAAAAAGAAGGAGACATTTATATCCTAGCATGAACACTCTTCGCCACTGCCGTGACATCATCGAAAAAATCTATCAGTCGCCGCCAACGCAGTTCATCCTTCTGCTCTATGATCTCAACTGCACTTTATCGAAACTGCTTACAGAGGCATATAGCGATGCCAGCAAAATGCATCCGCATAGTCTTATCAACTTTGATGACGTATCTGAAGACAAAATACAAAATGCTCTTCAGCAACTGCCGCCGCACTCCCTGGTCATTTTAGTTCAGAGCGCATCCTTTCGCCTGACTAACTATCGCCTGCGCATGGATTTATCACGGGCGGGCCATCGCGTCATTGAGCATGCCCGATTGGCGCATAACGACGAAAGCCAAATACAAAATTACATTAATTCCCTGCAATATGATACATCTTATTATGTCCGTGCCTGTCATGCCCTCGAAAAATTGCTCTTGGAACATAAAAGTATAAAGATAGAATCAAACCATCACATCTTACAGATCAATTCCGACTTTGAAAAGCCCATCAAAAACACCGGCGATTTTTCTGAAAGCAAAACCGGCAGTACAGGATTTCCCATCGGCGAGATTTTCACTGAAGCAAAAGACCTTTCGGCCATCAACGGAGCAGTTACCGTCTTTGGCTTTCCGACGACAGAACATAAAGCTTTCTTCTGTGAGCCGTTTACGGTAACGATCAAAGACGGCTGCGTTATCTCGCATACCGGGCCGCAGGAATTTGAGCAGATACTGAATCTTATCAAAGGCGACGAATCGGGCAAGGTTCAAATCAGGGAAATCGGCTTTGGATTGAATCGGGCTCTTGGCTTTGAACATAGGCTCAATGAACCAACGTCTTTTGAGCGCTTCTGCGGGATGCATTTCTCGCTGGGATTAAAACATACCATGTATCGGCATAAAATGAACAAGAAAATTATACAGAAATATCATATTGATATCTTTTGTTTGGTGGATATGATACTTATCGGGGAGACGATGGTTTTTAAAAATGGAAAATACGTGGTTTAAATATGATGCCAACTGATTACGCCGGAAGAGTCAATGGTTATATTTTCCAGAATGATGGGGTTCTAGGATTAGAATTAACTCTTCAGATGCGAAAAGAACTAGAAGGAACGAGACCACTTACAAAAGAAGATGCTGAGTGATGGATGTATTCTATTGATAGGCATGTTGAAGCAAAGTCTGGTTATAAGTCAAGGTTAGAGGGTAAAATTACAGATGGGAATTGATACTCTTGTTAGGAAAGTAGACCAGATTATTATGAAAACAGATAAGAATACACTCAAATTATTTGTAGTTAGAGTTCCACTTATTTTTAGTGGTTTAGGAACGTATTACGCTATCGAGTACGCCTTAAAAGGAGAATACGGGAAGACCATCGTTGCAGGAATTTGTACCATTGTCAATGCTTATTCCGCAGGATTCCAATACAAGAATATTGATTCAAGAGAGAATCCTCACACCCCTCCTCGTCAATAATTCTACATTTTTATTTCATTTAGCGTAGCGTTTGGTTAAAGTAGTGTTTTTCGTTAGTAATACGAGGAGGGGCGTCAATAATTACTCTTTTTCAAATCGAGGTCTTTCCTCATGCACAGAAAAGAAACTGCTTTTCTGGCACCCCAAAAATTTAGGCTAAATCTAAATTTTTGCGGACTTTATCATAATATTTGTGGTCTCCCAAGTGGAACTCAATATAGATGGAATTTTTTACTTTCACAAACAGAATCCGATATTCTGTATTTCCGATGCTAAATGGATATCGAAAAGTTAGAAGCTCGTTTACTTCCCATTCTTTGTAGGTTTTTTTCGAGCCGATAGAGATGGGTTCAATTTTCCTCTCGGCAATGTCTCTAACTCATTGGTAAATTTTTTCCGTTTTGGTTTCAGTGAGAAGATTGACAATATGTTCAAAATTCTTTCCGAGAAACTCTACTTTATACTCTTGTGAAATATTTGCTTCTATCTTCTTTTTGAATTCATCAGGATTAACCATGAGCTATGCCTCTGGCTACTTTATGGGTTAACTCGTATAAAAAGCTTTGTGCTGCATATTCCCGTAATTCTTTATAATAACCTGCTTGGGTATAGAAGAAGCGTTTGACATAAGACGGTTTCGCATATTTACGGATGATACTGGGCAGTTCTCGTTTAACGTATTCCATTACTTCATTATAATCTTGAAAAGAATTTATTTTCTCGTTCAGTTGAAATGTATCAAGTATTTCACCAGTTTTGAAGTACTCAGTATAAAGAATAAGGAAGCGGACATTTTTATGGAATTTGTCTTTTTCGTTAAGCAAAGTGGGGATAGCTTCGTTGATAACCTGCCAATAATCTGAAAGTGTAACTTTGAGCGGTCTCTGTGGAAGGAGATTCTTCGCGATACAGCTTTTAGAAACGGAGTGGTAAAAGAGAGAATAAAGATCATTGAAGTCGATAGTGGTTATTTTTACTTTTTTGTTTTTAAGAGTAATTTCTTTTTTAGATCTCGTAACGACAAAAATGTCAATATCTTTGTACTTCTCTTTGTGGAGGAAAGAACCGGTAATAAAGCAGTATTTGGCGGGAATTTGGACTAAAAGCTGTTCGGCTTCTTTCAGGCGTTCACTGAGGATCTTTTCACTATGGGGGTTGTAGATAATCATTTGTTACTTAAAATAGAGATAATATATAAATCTTACTACAAAAAATTATAATTATATTAAATAAGTAATACATACCTTTCAGCATATAATGTTATAACTATAGAAAGACGAAAGTTTTATAAAGAAGAGCAGATGTATGGTTCCGCTGGTGCAACATATACTGCTATGGAAGAGATTGAAAAATTTTTGGACAGTATGGGTGTAAGCCGACCAGAAGAAATGATTGGTAAATTTGTTGCTGCATACGAGAGAGGTCAACGATTAGTTGGTTTATCAGCTCTTCCAGAGAGTTATAAGCAGAGAACGCGAGATGATAAATTTATAGATGGCGTTTGTGCATCGGATACTTAAGGATCATCTAATTTTTCTTCCCTTCGTCAGAACTCAGGCCTGCGCTTGCTCGGGCGTATAACGACTACGGGGCTTATACTGGTGAAGATCTTCCAGAGCCTCAGCAAACTCTTCTCGGGTGATATTGCGTTCCCGCAAGTCCCCCAAGGCGCGATAAATCCTGCGCACTTCGTCCTTGAATTTGTCGATGTCAACTGCACCTAAGGGAATCAGCAGAATTTCATTCTCCAGCGATCTCGAACCCATGGGAAGGCGTTTTTTCATATAAAGAATGCTGAAATATTTAAGAGTTATGGAAGATAGCACAGTTATTTAGAGTCTTTCATAACTTTTTTATAATCCACCCATCTTTTCATACCATGTTTGGCCAATACTTCTGGATACGTGAAAACAAGCAAAAACTGCGACAAATGCTCCAGCAGTGCGGGTTTAAAGAAGAATCTGTCCATAACTTGCTACACTACCGAGCCGACGATGTTGCAATCGGCTTTCCTGATCCGGCAGGCGAGCGTGATCTTCAGAGACGACAACAAGGAGAATCATTCCTTTGCGTTGAACTGGCTAAAGATCTCGCTGAGTACGATGACCAGCATCCCTTGCGCCAGTTTTTTGCACAATTACAAAATGCAGAAGCGGAAGGCGAATATGGATTACTGCCAAAGTATTCGGCGAATGATTTCCTGCCATTAGAATACGTCTTTCCATCCCGGTCTATGACCGGTGGCGTAAAATTCTTGTAGTTTAACGTATTTCTCAGAAAAGAAGACAAAAAACAAAAGCCGTTAGGCTCTTGTCTTCTTGCACTAGATTTGTGTAGCTTTAGCTA
>JACPND010000023.1 GCA_016185625.1 Candidatus Woesearchaeota archaeon
ACAATAAACTTCTGCTTGCTCGAGAGGATATTGATCTGCTAATCGATGATTACTTCGTTGAAATCTTTCTCTTTGATAGCTGGTATTGTAAAAGTTCAGTCATTCAAAAAGTGAATGAACGAGGAAAAATATTTGTTTCTCATCTGAGAGCGGATAGTTCCGTTGAGCTGGAAGGGAAACATATTCCTCTCAACGAACTCATTCAGAAGGTACCCCACAAACAATTCCAACTTGTAAAAATAAGAGGAAAATATTATTGGATTTACGAAATAACTCTCAACTTTAAAAGATATGGGTCGCTGAGAGTTATTGTATCCAAAGAAGGCGTGCATGATAAACCAATTTTCTGACGACAAATACGGAAAAATTTACGAGGAAATTTATTGTAAAGTTATACCTCAAAAGATTTTCGATTGAATTATTCTTTAAAGATGCAAAACAATTTCTTAATTTTGAAACGTTTATGTGTAGAAGCGCACAAAAATGGGAAACACACTTGCTATTAACCAGTGTTTTGCATTGGGCTATCCAGAAAAAGAATAGCATTAGCAAAACTGCGAGAAAAATACAGGAAAATATCTCAAAAGGTCTGCTTGTCAAACATAAGATTTAAGGAAATACACAGGTCAGTTGAGCTCCGTTCTGCGCCAATTGGCCGCCGGCTCCCTGACAACAATTCATTATTTCTCTGGGCTTCTGGCAGAAATCCTGGCCTTTACGATCGCACTTTTCCTGAACGCAGTTGTTATAGCCGTCCTGGCCTTTGTTTTTTATTGCCAATATCGAGAAAAAAATCATCAAGGCAATCAGGCCGTATAATACGACGAGAAGAATCTGCTGTAATCGTGTACGTTCTTCGGCCATACGCTACCCAGAAGCAGGTTTTTTATAAATATTCTGCTTTTTAGTGGCTGTGGGACAGTAAAAACACATTTAGCCATTTATTGTGGAAAGACAGTCTTTTTCCCTAGCTTTCCACATATTCAGTAATGACCAAAAAGAAGATAAACTTTTCTGTCTTCTTTCATTCAGGAAGTTACCGATGAAGACTACCTTGTCCGTCGTAAAAGCCCCCCCTCCTCTTCAAAACAGGGAGGCTAAGAAAAATAGACTACAAAAACAGACTTCGGATGCTTATTTTAGAAAGAATACAACTTTACTGCCCCACAGCCCACCAAACCGAAAACTTAATAAATATTCACTAACTGAATATTCAACAGGTGAATACAGCTATGTATTCTTGACGGTTTTCCATTCTGTTCCTGTAAAAAGGCGTAGCAGGTTTGACAACAATTTGGCCAGGCCCCTCTTTTTCACTTCAGAAAGCTAAACAATTACGCGGATGATATTACCCCTGTTTTCCTATCTCTTCTTTCACTTTCTTAACAATCTCTTCCTCTTTCACTATTTTCCGTTCGTCTCTCGCGTACGAATGTAACAGCCGCTTTATCTGGCCGTAGATATAGGCCGTGTCGCCGGTCAAGGTTCTGGGGAATCCTGCCTCAAAGGGAAACCGATAGATGAATTTGTTGATCATGCCTTTCATGAAATAGACCAACGGTTTTAAGGTCCAGCGGGATTCATAATCCGTCAACACCCAGGCGTCAAAGACAATCTCGATGTCGCCACGGTCAAATTTTTGTTTGTGCCCTTGATGCTCTTCCACCACTTCGGTGACTTTGTCCAACAGGATTTTTATCTTAATCATCAGCACGCCATAATTGCTGACTTCTTTAAACGGACGCAGCTCAATAAACGTGCGCTTGCCTTCCGGCGTGACCAGCTCATCGGTTCTCTTCTCCCGCTTCGTATATCCCCGCTCTTTCAGCGCCTGATTAATAACCTGGAATAACTGGCCAGCTTTGAAAATGCCTTTGTATTCCAGAGCCCGTCCGTCGATGATCAAGTTCTTTTCGTAATAGGTTTCGATCTCCATGTCAGGCCTGATAGGTGTATTTGAAAACGTTAAGGTAGGTTTTTATTTTGTCATATAATTGTTCTACGTCACTTTTGATGAAGCGCTCAGCTTTCTGATAGTGCTCGCGGAAGAAATATTTATCTCCTACCACGCTGAGGAACCACCAGAAAGGCTTGTCCTGCCATTTACTTTTCCGGTCGCTGATGACATAAGCATCAAAGATGATATGGATGACGCCATGGTTTAATCGTAATTTTTGCCCTTCATGCTCGACGTCTACTTCCTTGACATCGCTCATCGTCAGCTTGATTTTGGCCTGGATTTTATAATAATCAGAGATGTTTTTCCATGGTTCGAGAACGATGCGGATCTGGCGGCCTTCTGCAGTGACCTGTTCTTCGTTCAGTTTTTCATACCAATCCCATCCCCTTTCGTAGAAGAAGGAAGAAATCAGGTTGTACAGTTCAGCGGCATTGAAGAGCCCTTCGTAGCTGAATTTCACATGGTCAATGACAAGTGTTCGTTCGGGCATGATTACTACTCACCTCCTTTAAATCTATGCTTTCCAAAGAAGAGCCAATAGAGAGCGAGATTGGCAATGACGATGAGGAGTACGGGGAGGAGGAGGCTCATGGAGGAGATAAGAAGAATAGTACTTATAAATATTCTGCTCAACAACCCACCTACTCTACCACCAAAAACTTTAATAACCGAGCCGCTTCTTACCTCGCAAAAGGGGGCACGGTATGGTAACCTCATTATTCAGGAAGATTTTTAAGCGATTTAGTCCGTTCAGTAACCGCAGTGCGTTTAAGCTCGGCCTCTACGGCCCGCCGAACGGCGGAAAGTCCACCTTAGCCAATAAAATCTGCGTGGACTGGCTCGGCCAGGAGATGTCCACTGTTTCTCACATTGCCCACGAAACCAGGGAAATTGTGATTAAGGAACAAGTCAGCATCAAGAACAAAAAAGGAAAAGAATTGACCTTCTCTCTGGTAGACACCCCGGGGATTGCTACCAGGATCGATTACGAGGATTTTCTTAAAAAAGGCCTGAATAAGACCGAAGCCAAGAAGCGGGCCAAAGAAGCCACCAAAGGAGTTATTGATGCGATTAAATGGCTGGATACGATGGATTCAGTCGTGGTTGTCCTGGATGCGACCAAAGATCCGTATTCGCAGGTCAATATCACGATCATCGGCAATCTTCAGGCCAGGAATATACCTGTGCTTATTGCCGCAAATAAAGTTGACCTGAAGAAATCCAATATTGATGTCATTAAAGCTGCCTTCCCGCAGTATGAAGTGATGGGCATCTCCGCCAAATACGGTACGAACGTCGAGCAATTTTACGAACAGCTGTTCAAACTGCTAAAGTAATATAACCATTAAAGAACAATATTTAAAAAGCCAGCGAGAATCCTTATTAAAAAGAGGAACCATGGTCACTTTTCAATTTGTCCCGTACCACGAAATCGAGAAATTGACGTCTGCAAAACGTATTAATAAGCTGCTGAACATCGTCAAGGAAGATAAAATCGTGGTGATGGAGGGGCGTTTGACCAAGGAAGAAGAAGCGGATCTTATTGAAATCACCATGGAAGAGATTACCCCCAAGTTTAAAGGCATTGAATTGAGCATCATTTATCCTGAACGCAGCCGGTTGGATTCTATGCAGCGGATGCGGGGATTGTTTGCCAATTTATTGTTAGGAAACCGGCAGGGACTGACGATTATCGGCCCTGCGTCTATCGTGAAACGCATCCAGAAAGATCCCGACAAGATTGAACTTTTTACCAAGGAGAACGGTAGAAGGCGTAAAAACAAACAATAGGAGCGACGCTTCGGAACCCTATGCCCCACCAATGCGTACGATGCAACCATCTCTATGCAGATGGAGCACATGAAATACTGAAAGGCTGCAGCTGCGGCGCTAAATTGTTTTTTTATATCAAGAAGCAGCATGTTGACACCGGAAGAGAATTGATCAGCAACCTTTCTGAGGATGACAAGCGCCAGATCGAGCAGGATGTGATGGAGATTCTGCACGTCAAGAACGAGGATGAGGATCAGCCGGTGATTTTAGATTTAGAATCAATCCGGGTGCTGGAACCGGGGAGATATGAGTTGGATCTGGTACACTTATTCAAGAAAGATCCGTTAATCATCAAATTGGACGAAGGGAAGTATTTTATTGATTTACCGCAGGTGTTTAAGAAAGCGAGTGAGGAAAAAGGAGCATTGTAGATTTTTGATTGTATTTTATCAATACTCACTGCTGCCGCCTCTTTTATTTCACTTCTCTAATGAAAGCGCGTACTGTCGTTGCTTCTACAATACCGCCTTCTCCTAATCTCGTGGGAACTTCTTTAAGGTACACCAGGTACTTTCTGCCCATCATCTGTACTTCTTGTTGAGACTGGAAGGCTGGCATGGGTGAAAACAGCCTGCAAACATTTATATACCTGTTGCTTGAAAAAGGTTAAAATATTAAGATGATGCGACCTAAATGGTAACTTTTTCACCAAAATTAGATAGGATAAGTGAAAATATTATTTATCTCCTCTCAGTGGATTCGAGACAATCAGTTTCTACTCTCGCCAACGAATTGAAGGTAAACAGAAAGATTGTTGAAAACAGAGTGAACAAGCTGTTCAATGAAGACTACATAAAACATCTGGCTGTTACTAATGAAAGTAATCGCCTTCGCTTTACTGTTCTGGTCAAATTGAATAAAGTTGATGAAACCACTATTCATAATGTTAAGAAGCTCAAAGGGTTGTTGAAATTAAAGGAAACGTTAGGGCTCTATGATCTGTCCATCCTATTCAGCGTGTATTCTCAGACAGACATGGAAGAAGCCATTTCTAAACTGAGCAATATATTACACAACAAGATCATTACTTTTGACGTTCTTTCGCACCATTTTGAAGATACGTTGGGGTACAAATCATTCTGCCATGATGGGGGCTATTTACAAAAACACCAGCTCCTTAGTCCTAAATCCTGCGTTTTATCCAACGATGAAAGTGTCGTGCTAAAAGTGGTCAAGAAAAAACCCAGTATTTCGTACGTTGATTTAGCTAAAGAAACAGGAATGAGTTATCTAAAGTTAAAAGAGATTAACCAGAAATGGATTCAGTATGGGCTGGTTCGTTTTTCAGTCGATCCTGATTATGAAAAGTTGGGATTGCAGTTCCATAATATCCTTGTAAAGATTAAAATGGGGAAGAAGCAGGAGTTTGATGCCTATCTTCAGAAACATCCACGTATTCACTGGGTGAAACATTCAAATGGCAGATGGGATTATGTATTATCAGTTACTGCGAGAAATATTAATGAATTCATTGATATTACCAAGCAAATCCGGACTGAAAATAACGATCTGATTCTGGATGAGACTTCTTTGATTTCAAAAGTACAGGAAGCGAGGCGATATTAACATGAAAATTGGCATTATTGGCGCAATGGACGATGAGATTAAAATGTATGTAAAGCATCTTACCAAGGTTATAGAAATAAAGTACAAGACGCTTACTTTTTATTCCGGGAGGTTACAGGGAAAGGATGTTGTGGTTGTTAAGTCTGGTGTAGGGAAAGTATTTGCAGCCATGATCTGCCAGTATTTGATTAATAGATTTAAAATTGAAATGGTACTGTTTACAGGAGTGGGCGGTTCGCTCAATAAAGATTTGGAGATTGGTGATGTGGTGGTAAGCGAAGATTCGGTACATCACGACTTTGATGCGATGGCGTTAGGATTCCCGCGGGGGAATATTTCGTATACTCATTATCGATTCTTTAAAGCGGAGAAAAAATTGATGGAGTTGGCGCTGAAAGCAAAACTGGATAAAAATAAAATTATTTCCGGCAGAATTTTGACTGGAGATCAATTTTTAACGCATAAAGAAAAGCAGGAGCAGGCATATTTAACCGAAGAATTGAAAGGCGATTGCGTAGAGATGGAGGGAGCAGCAGTAGCGCAAGTATGCGTCATCAACGAAATTCCCCATTTGATTGTCCGCACAGTCTCTGATAAGGCTGATGGCACTGCGGTAGAGGATTACAATAAATTCTTCCCCATCGTAGCGCATAATTCGTTTAAGATTGTAGAGTTCGTGGTGGGGAAGTTATAGGGCCGAGATTTTTCCTAAAATCCAGGCGTTAAATAATCACTTCATTACAGTTTACTGCGCTGCGCCTTATCCGAGATAATCGCACTATGTCCCGTAGAATCCTCAATGATGATTTTTAACGGCTCTCGGCCCACTAACGCCTTGTTTATTTTTTTGATGAGATTCCGGCCTTTCTTTTTGGCGGCTTCGTCTTCTTCCGCTTCTGTTGCGGATTCAATCTGCTTCTTGACACGTTCGAGCAAACCCTCCACATTGGTCACATAGCCATTGGCTGCCGGGCCAGACTCGATGGTGATGACGTGCGGAATTTTGACCGTGGCGTCGCCGGATTTGATAATCTTGATGTTCAGATCTTCTTCTGAGGACACTTCCAAAGTGTAGCGGCAGGGCTCTTTCTTTTCCGCTGGTTCTACATCCGACTTGTGATAGCCGCAGGCCTCGCACTCCATAGAAAGGATGTATAAACGCCCAAAATAAGGTATTTCAGCTTCTTCCTCGCGGAGAGTGAGCTTCTTCTCATTACAGATGGGACAGGTTTCGCCTTTTATTTCTGCCATAGAGGATGAAGAGAAAGGCAGTTTAAAAAGATTTTGGAAGGGGAGTGGATAGTTGGCCCATAGCCGGCTTCTCCAATTTATAGATAGGAAAAGTTGTCCCCCATTCAGTGCGGCAGTGAAAAAGAGAATATCGTTCCGTCTCTTCTACAAGGAGTAAGTTTTGCTTCGACTGCAGCAGGTCATAGCGGGATTGGTAGCTCTGTGTATTTGCAAATTTCATCACGAGAGGCGTTACTCTGAAATCCATCGTCTCGGCCAGACCGCGAAAACTAAATGCGCCGCATAACGTGTTCAGTGCACGATTCATTTCTACGTCGTCTGTCATCAGCATGCCAACGAAGGTTATTGCCGCACCAGCGTAGCAGGTTCCAAAGGTGATGGCCTTCCGAATGGGATTCTTGACAGCGTACCAATCAAACAGGTTCAGCGTATTTTCCAGAGCGAAGAGAAAAGGAAAAAGAGTGTTATACTGCATTCCCACAGAGATAAATTCCAAAGAGGATGCCGCCTTGGTAAAACCGGCAACGAAGGGCGGCTGCCGCTGCAGAAATTTTACAAGTTCTTCTAAGCTTCTCGATGGATTCATCCTCTCCGGAAAGGGGGGTTGTTTTATAATCATTTCTTCAAAAACTTTTATAAACCAACTTCAAATCAGCCTTCCTGTGCACCGGTGGTCTAATGGCAGGACTACAGCCTTCCAAGCCTTCGAGGCTGATCCGAGAAGGATCCAGCGGCGAAGTCGCCGAGAGCTGTCTATCCGGGTTCGAAGGCCTGTTACGAATGTAATAAATCGAAAGTCCCGGCCGGTGCATTCTCTAATTATATTTGTTTTATCACCTGCAGCGCCGTCAATATTCTCCCGTAACGTGTCTTCCCATAAACGCTCGCCTGCATCAGCCTCTGTCTCAATGATTCTTCTCCCAACACCACTTTCATCTCTAACGCCTGCTCCAAGACCGACTTCTCAATGTATGGCTTTTGTTTGACGGCTTTCTGACGCTCCAGAAATTGAAAGCCTCGCTCACGGAAATAACCTTCGTAAAATCTAACTTCCCGTAGCGAGCCTTCATTGTTGTCAAACTCAAAATGATATACTGAAGGGCATAAATAATCAAACCTATCGCGCATCGCCTACGGGGAAAACCAAAAGTATAAATACATCGTGCTCATTGATTAATCACTTCTTAGTAAAAACTAACCAAACATTTATAAATGAACAGCCTTTTTGAATGGCAGCAAAAAGGTGGCTTATGGATCCGTTTGAGCTGAAAAAAGAGCAACTGAAATTAGCGCCCAAGGTGGAGCTGCGCGATGGTTTTACTACCATCAGGACTATCGGAGGAGCCGAAGTGATGCAGGCGGGGAATTCTCTCCTGTGCGCCGTGGTAGTCTGCGAATTCCCTTCGATGAAACTTCTGGAATACAAAAGATATCTTCTTTCAGATCCCCTGCCCTATCGTCCGGGATT
Source organism: Candidatus Woesearchaeota archaeon (assembly GCA_016185625.1). Classification (GTDB taxonomy): domain Archaea; phylum Nanobdellota; class Nanobdellia; order Woesearchaeales; family GW2011-AR9; genus JACPND01. The sequence goes on from JACPND010000023.1 coordinate 8,079, forward strand.
TGAAGCCTATCGGGAAATGCCCGCCATCATTGAAGCATATAATCAACTAGAGCAGGAGCCGGATGTCTTGCTGGTGAAAGGAGCAGGTGTGAATCATCCTCAGCGATTCGGGATAGCCTCGCATTTAGGACTGGTATTGAATCATCCGACGATTGGTGTGGACGACAAATGTTTGTGGGGAAAAGTGGAGAAAGGAAAGATAATCTTAGAGAGTGAGATCGTCGGCTTTGAAATCACCACGCGGGAATTTTCCAACCCGATATATGCCGCGCCGGGGCATCTGATTTCTTTAGGATCGGCATTGAATATTATTTTGCAGTCGGTGCAGCCGCCGCACAAGATGCCGGAGCCGCTGCATCTGGCGAGGAAGATGGCACGAAAGAGGTGAAAGAGGAAGAGTTGATTGGAAGTGCATCCCAGCACCAACGATATTTCGTTTAAACCATCGCTTTTTCTACGACTTTTCTCTTTTCCAGTCCACAAATGAGTCTTTCTTCCTGTTGATGAAGAAGAGAATAGCCAAGAAAGTCACTACTAGTACCCCAAAGCCTAATTTGCTGTTTGTGTCAAAATAAATCATCGTTGCGCTGAACGTAGCAATAGTGCTGCCTAGGAACAGACCCATCATGACGCTATCCTGCAGCTTGGGCACAAATAAGGCCATCAGCAAGACAGCCAGATTGAACAGCACAATAAAAAGATACTTTGGCCCTTCATAGGCTCGTTTTTCTTCCTCCCAGATACGCTGTTTCTCCTGCTGCTGCTCCTGGCACTGAGCACGTTTTACGTCAATCGCCTGCTGCTGCACATCCGTCAATGTATCTGACGTGGCAGGAGAGGAATACTTATTATAACAATCATCGTAAGGACCCTGATAATACGAATTTATCCCCGTGTATTTCGGGAAAAACACATTCGATCCCAGAAAGACCATGGGCACATATATCAATGCAATAATAAACACATAGAACAGTTTGGTCCAGTTCATAACGTATGAGAATTACTGCTAGTTTATAATTCTTACTCTACCAAAATCCCTACTTTCCCCGGAATGGCCGATCTAGCTTTAGGATGAGTCGAATCCTCTGCCAGCACCATCTCTATCTTACACTGAAACTCATCTTCCATGAAGGTCTTGGCGTCTTCCATCACTTTTCTCTCTGCGTCCTGGCTGGTGACTAACGCCGGAATCCGGGAAGGATCTTTAACGATATTCGCCACGATGGTACTGATTTCTTTGCCTTTGAGTTTCAGGGTTTCCTGTTCCAGCACTTTTTTCATGATTTCGCCGATGTTACGCGTGACATTTAATTCTTTGTGCAATACCAGAAATAATTCGTACAGCCAGCTTTCAGCTACAAATAAGGTGAATTTTTGCGGCTTTTCAATTTTCGCCAATTTTAATACGGTACGCATGCCGTCCATGGTTGTTTGAATAAAATGCTCAGCCTGTTCTTCTTTAAGGTTGATCTGCGTCTCCTGGTGATGCGGCCAGGAAGAGATAGAAACAAGACCTTTTTCAGGATTTAACTCTTCACTCAAATGCGGCGTAATGGGATTCATGAGCTTGACCCAATCAGAAAGCACCTGTTGTACGGTCGTTTTGTTTGATCCGCCTCTCCGCACATACCAGCGGAAATCATCGTAGATGGCAAAATAGGCCAACGATACCAATTCCCGGAGGTCATATTCGCGCATAGCATTATTGATTCTCTTGACATTTTGATGGAATCGCGAGACCAGCCAATCATCAATGGGCTGATGCTTTCCGGTAAGCTTATTCAGCTGCTCCGCCAACAGATAAATTCGTTCCAGGCTGCTCTTGCAATTGAAGACGAGCTCTTCATTCCAGACAATATCAACGTGGGGAGAGCCGCTCTGTGCGTAATACAGGCGCATCGCATCAACACCATATTTCTCAATGGCCTTCGGGATCGGTTCAGCTCCCCCTTTGCTTTTGGAAATTTTGGCCCCTTTACCAGTCACCCACCAATTGACGAAGATGCCGCGAGGCCATTTCTCTTCCGGAAGAATGGCGATGTGATTCATGATGAAGACCGGAAAATGGACCGTCTGATGTTCCTTCCCGCCTAAATTAAGGTCGAGAGGATAAAAATATTCAAATTCCTGGCTGATCTCTTTCCACTCGGGCTTGCCGGCTCCTTTTCTGAGGAAGACGTAATCAAAGAATTCTTCGCTAAGATCATCGGCTTTTAATTTTCCGGCATTAACAAATTTTGAGACGATGTAATACACAGGATAAAGCGTAGAATCACTGATGGGCTCAATGATCCATTTTTCGTCAAATGGAAATTTGCTGCCAAGCCAATTACCGAGGCGGGCGCAGGCGCGATCGGTAAACCATTCGATAATCGCGGGAAGATTCTGATAGTATTCATGAGGGAAGATGCGCATTTCTTTAGCCTGCTCTTTACTGCGCTCGGTGAGTTCCGGATCAGAATATTTAATGAACCATTGATCATCGATGCGCTGGATAATCACTTTATGTCCCAAGCGGCAGATGACTTCTTCGCTGAGATCGTGAAATACATCGGCTTTTTTGGCCTGAAGTAATTCTGCTTTGATGAGTTCCTTCGCTTCTTCAACCCGCTTGTTGGCGAACTGGCCGGCGGCTTCACGCATCACGCCCGTGTGATAGCCGGCTTTGTAGATCTCTTTGGTGGCTTCTTCTAAGCGAGGATCATCGAGAGAGGCGATGTTCAACTTTTCTACGATTTCCTTTGCGGGAAAATCACCATATCCTTTAGTCTGAATGATGGGGATGAGCTTGATCTCTCTTATTTCAGGACTATTCAATCCATACCGTTCGCATTCCTGCTCGTCTGACTGCAATAATTTCAGCGCAAGATAATCGTACGGCGCATCGCTGGGAACGCTGGTCACGATGCCCGTTCCGACATCCGGAGTGCAGAAACTGCTGGGCAGGATGTTGATTCCCTTATTGATTCCCGGCGCAAGTGCCTTTTTTCCAAGATAGGATTTAATGTCGACATCCTCTTTCAAGATAACGTCATCTTTTTGATAGGGCAGCTTTTCTGCCGCCGGCTTGCTGAGGATCCAGTTTTCCCCGTTGACTTCCACGCGAACATATTTTGCTTCAGGATTGACCCAGAGATTAGTCTGGCCGAAAATAGTTTCCGGACGAAGCGTTGCGGCAACCAGATAATCGTCGCCGATTTTGAATTTCAGAACTGTATATTCCTGTTTTTCGGCATTCCCCCCTTTGGAAATGTCTGTTTCTGATGGATCGACAGCGACTGGCCCGCAGACAGGGCACGCGGTGGCAAAGTATGGTTTCTGGACTAACAGGTCTTTCTGCATCAGTTTTTTGAATTGCCATTGGATGAATCTTTCGTAATCCGGGAAGGTTGTACAGGTAAAACGATCCCAATCACAAAGGAAACCGAATTTCTTCCAGTAGTCCTCGACATAGATATTGTTGAAGTATTCGATGACCTTTTGCGGATCGGCAAGTTCTTTTATTTTAGTTTCAGGACAGCCGTTGTTCTGGAGATACTCAATCCAGTCCGGATCGCGCTGTTTTACTTTATTGGCAAAAGCTAAAGCCTGATTCCCGGACGCGTGCGTCCCTACGGGAAATAATACCTCTTTGCCATTCAGGCGTTCGTAACGGCAGATGGCGTCGGTGTAGGAAAATCCGCGCATATGGCCGACATGCAGGAAGCCGGAAATGCCGGGATAGGCGAAGATCATGAAGAATTTCTCCTTGCCCTTTTTGACCGACGCTTGGCCCAGTTCTGCCTTCTGCCAGGCGTTCTGCCATTTGGTCTGGATTTTAAGCCAATCGAACATTCTCCGGAGAATGGGAAGGGTGTTTTTAAAGGTTATTGCATCTAATTTGTTTTTACTTTAAGGATTAGTATTTGAAAGATTACGGTATGAATTGAAAACCGAATTATTTATATAACCATCTCTCCTTCTTCCTAATAAAAATGATCAGAAAAGAATGGTTGATATTGATTACTTTATTCTTTTTATTAGTAGGATGTTCTAAAGTTGTTGTCTGTAACGAACCTTATGTCATAATGGGCACGGGTTGCTGCTTGGATCAGAATGGCAACAATATATGTGATAAGGATGAAAGCAACACTAGCGAAGAACAGAAAAGTGCAGCAAAAAAAGAGACATCAACAACAGATAGTCAAGAACAGAAAAATATAGTAAAAAATGAGATACTGGATTACACAAGTTACAACCTTAATGAACTGAAAGGCGACCTTAACTCCATTCTCGGAAGTGAATATAGTTGGGAGGAAGATAGTAGCGATCTAGGATTTTACAATTCAAATCATCTAAAATTGTATGCCATACAAGAACCTGACGAGGGCATTATCAGTTCTCAAGAATTTTATGAACGGTTCTCAGCCAAAAAATGGACTGGCTATTTACATTTTCTCAACCAAAAAAATATGGGACTGTTACAGCCAGAGTTAGATAAAAAAAGTTTTAGCTCAGAAGAAAAATATAGGGAATATATCATTTATAGGATTACTGTTGAACAAACGATCCGTGAAAAAGTAATTGACGTTGGAAATGGAAAAGTAATGGAATACCAATTACTTAACTGGAAGTTTGATAATAATGGATACTTTGAAGGGGTATGGGAAAATACCCTTCTCATTTACAAAATCTATTGTTCTCCTGATAAAATTATCTATATACGTCCAGGAGGGGATATGCTGGGGATGAGTATGTCTGAAGCAAAGAGATCAGAAGTATACAACAATTGGGAGAGTACAGTTCTGTTTGTAAGAAAAAAAATGTTAAATCTATCCAATAGAATTCTCCAAGAATGTCCTGTTGATAAAGATTTTTTTAGCAATTTTCCTGAGAACGAGTTTAAGAGTTCTAAAACTTTCTATTATTATAAGCCTGTTGCTCTAGAACAATTTTGGAAGTTGTCTACTGACGTATCCGCCAAAGTTGGACCAGCAAAGAACTATGATGGGAATGTTATAGAAAGCAAGTATACCCTAGAGCAGATTGATATAATTTTTAATAATAATGATGCCTTTGATATTCAAGACAATTTATTTTTAGATATTAAAACCATTGCAGATAGTAAAGAAGAAGAGGATTTTGTATCCGAGAAAAAGATGGGTTACTTTCTAAAAGTAAATGAACCTCTTCCTGTAAGTATTGATCACTCTTTAGCAAAGCCACAGTTTTCTGATAACCTCTCTATTCATGTTTCATTATATGTCCAAGAGAAAGGTAAGGCACCTATAAGACCAACAGATTATGTTCTTTTTACTAACAATACTCTTGTTAAAAAATAGTCCATTCCAAAACATGTAGTTGAACACTTTAGGCTGCGGTTGTAATAGAATCGTTGGTGTCATTTTCTATTTTTTATCACATTAAATTTAAAAGAAAGCGGTATTATTATACGCCATGCCTAAATATAAAATCATCTACGACCGCAAAAACTGCATCGGGGTCGGCTCCTGCGCCCTGCTGGCAGCAAAATTCTGGAAGATGAATCCCGCCGATGACAAGGCGGATTTAGTGGACGGGAAGCAAAATGAGAAACAAAAGAAGGATGAAGTCTTTGAACTGGAGATTGATGAAAAAGATCTTCATCAGAATAAAGAGGCAGCCAGAAATTGTCCGGTGAACGTCATTAAGATTTTTGATGAGAAAGGGAAAGAGGTGACTTTATAATGGCCTTACATTCGTACTGCGGAATTGTTTTCTCTAAGCTTCCTTTGCTCTTCTTCCCACTGTCTTCTTTTTTCTAAATAAACATAAAACTCTTCTCCAGATTCTGTAATTCTTAATTCCGTTTTAGAGGTATAGCCAAAGTGGAGAACGCCTGAAATATATTTGTCTTGCTTTAATTTTTACTTCCATAAGATATTATGGAAATTGCTGATTTCACTTACGCCGTTGGATGTCACCTTTTCCAGATAGTTTTATAAAATTAAAACTCTTTCTTCCGGACATGTTAGCTGCCGAGACCGAATTGAAGAATGCCGAGAAAGTAAAGCAATACCTCTTCAACCATCATCTGCTCCATCCAGACTATCTGCTGGTCAAAGAGTTCGATCGGCTGTATTTTCCGCTGGCAAAGAAAGTCCACGTGCCAAACGCCAAAGTCGTGAATACGAAATTCCCTTTTCCGGAAAAACAAAAGCCAGCGACAGTAGAAGAATTGCTGAAAGGAAAACTAACCTCCCTGGAGCTGGCCATAATCCCAAAATCACAGGAAGTCGTGGGCAAAATTCTGATTCTGGAAATCCCGGAACAGCTCCAGAAGAAAGAGCGTGCCATCGCCGAAGCGTATCTGAAGGCCAACAAACAGATAGAGACTGTTGTCAAGAAAGACGAAGCCCACAGCGGCGAATTCCGCACCAGAAAAGTAAAAGTCTTGGCGGGAAAAAATACCAAAGAGACCATCCATCATGAAAATGGCATCGACCTGAAAGTGCATTTAGAAGATACTTATTTCACTTCCCGGCTCGCCAGCGAGCGCTTGCGAATCGCCAAAAAAGTCAAAAAAGGCGAACGCGTACTAGTGATGTTCGCGGGTGTCGGGCCGTATGCTTTAGTCATCGGCAAAAATGCCCAGCCAAAAGTGATCTATGCTGTGGAAATCAACCCCCGAGCCCATCGTTACCTCGTGGATAACGTAGCGTTAAATCATCTGAACAAAAAAATAAGCGTATTTCTGGGCGATGTCCGTACAGTGGTTCCGAAACTTTCCGGTAAATTTGACCGCATCGTCATGCCTTTGCCCAGAACCGGAGAGCAATTTCTAGACCTCGCGCTCAAAAAATCCAGAAAATGGGCCAGAATCCATCTCTATGCCTTTCTTGCAGAAGAAGATATCAAAAAAGAAGCAAGAAAAATAAAAGAAAAGTACAAAAATGTTCGTGTTCTGCGAGCCGTCACCTGCGGACAATTCTCACCCAGAGTACGCCGAGTTTGCTTTGACTTGGCACGTTAATTGCTTGAACCGCTATCACTAGCGCCTAACACCTGCACGTTAACTGCCTTGGGACCGCGATCGCCTTCTTGCGCATCAAACGAGACCTTGTCGCCTTCTTTCAGGAAGACGCCTTGAGGCAGTGCACTAAAATGCACAAAGTAGTCTTTTCCATCTTCTCCGCTGACGAAGCCGAAGCCTTTCATGCGGTTGAAGAACTTTACTGTTCCTTCCATTTTGTTTCCTCCTAACTCCAAGAAAGAGGGGTACTCTTTACTTAGGTTACTGTAAAGCTTAAAAAGGGTCTCTATTTATAAATATTTAGGAAAAAGGGCACTATCCAAAACACAAAGTGAAGAAACTATACTTCACTGGTGCACAGATGAGGTCGTTGCCTCATCTCGTGAGTGAGTGATGGCAGGCCGTCTGACCAACCAAAAACCAGATCCCTTTTAGGAGGTCTGAATGGTTTTTGGACATTAACTAGGGCATATTGTCCTTTTGATCAGACACTTACTGGCCAAGCCTCACCTACAAAACGGATAGTGCCTACAAAAATCTTTAAGAGAAAGTATTCCTCCTACACCATGCCCCTCCAGCGCATTGCATATAAAGACCTCGAACAATTCCCTCATCTTCAGATAAAACAAAACTTCAAGCAAGAATTTGCCGGTTCAGCTCCCGCTCCGTTTATCGGGCGATTCGGCTATCCTCAGGTCAACATCGGCATCCTTAGTCCGCAAATCTCCGGAGACACGTCATTTTACGATTCGCCCAAGGGATGGAGCCGAGCCAAATTGCCGATTGATTCCATCGCCAGTCTACGATACGGCCTGGTAAATTCCCGCACCACATGGAAGGTCAAACAAATCACTAATAATCAATTTCTGGAAATCTGCCAGGAAGTAGCCATGGCCGCAAAACCCGCAGAAGTGGAAGTGAAACTAAAAGAGCAGCCGAAATTAGAGCTTAAGCCAGATAGAGAAATCATTCCTTTTGGCCCGCAGAGCGAACTGCAGAAAGCCAGACTCACCAGCAACCCACGAGTTGATACACGAGTTGAGCGGGTGGTAGTGGATACCGATTTAAAAGCCAGCAATGGACTTCTCGACCTTTACCGCAAAGGATTTGAGGAGAATACGCTGACCAAACTTCTCTCCGTTGGAACGCTGGGATTGAAGCAGAACCGCAAGTTAGTGCCGACCAGATGGTCAATCACGGCTGTCGATGATACCCTAGGCAAGCAATTGATCCAGGAAATCAAAGATCTTCCTGTTGGCGAGTATCGCTGTTACTTTGGCGGAGCCTGGGGTAATTATTATCTTCTGCTCTTTTTTCCCGAAATCTGGAGTTTTGAATTATTTGAAACCTACATCGAGTACCAAGTCAATCCCTGGAGCAAGGCCGGAATGTTTTACAGTACAGACTACGAGGATTATAATGGGAGAAAAAAGTATGCAGAAGAATGTGCCGGCGGCTATTATGCCTGCCGTTTGCCGATTTTGGAAAAAATGAAAGAATTAAAGCGGCAGCAGAGTTGTCTCGCCTTGCGTTTCATTACGCCAGACTATAAAATTCCACTAGGCGTCTGGATCTGTCGGGAAGCGACAAGGGAGTCTATGAACAGCCAGCCGATTCAATTTGCATCAGAAGAGTTGATGCTGCGGTATGCTCGGGAATTGATACGGCGAAAATTCTCGTTTGATGCTGATTTGTTATTAAAAGAAAGTCGATTGCTAAAAAACAAAAAACAGCAGAAGAAGTTAACCCAGTTCGCCTAAAAATCCTTCTCCTTCCGGAAAAGAAACCAAGAATTCTTTCCTCTCCACGTTTTTACTCTTTCAAGTGATACGTACCACTCCAGTAACCTGAAACATTCTTAAGCATATTTCTTGCATCTCCAGCAGTGGATTCTTTTTCTTGAGACGGCCTATTTCTCTTTTCAGCGTCTCATTTTCATTTTGTAACTGTTCAACCTCTTTTTGTGTTTCGTTCATTGTTCTATGAGAACCACTCTTCCTTATTTCTCTGACTTTTCCCTAGTTTTTAGTCACTACATTTAATGCCACCAAAATTTTCTTTTGCTCTGGTTCAAGCGGAACATGAATACTCTACTGCAAATTAGAGGAGGAATCTCTTAATGTTACTTTATATCCATACTTCAATGGATCTAACGCCTCAATTGCCGAAATATTCAACTTTTTAGTTTATAATTGAGTAAAGAAAGTATCGCATACGCCAGATAACATATAGCTAATGTATCAAATATTCAAAAATAATTCACAATTACTATAGTGACCAAAAATCAATCAAAATTTAGGCAATTAGTGTAGGACAGGCTGCTGTTCTGCGGCTTTCCGCTTCCGTATGTAGGCAGGGATCGCCGGATTTGGTGGCTGGAGAACAACACACGGGACTTCCATATACCCGGCAACGGCATACGCTGAAACCACTTCTGCATTTTCTAGAATGCGATAGGTATCTTCATTATCTTTAAACACCAAGGCCTGAAAACCGGTTTTTCCATTATAAAGCAACACGGCCAAATTAAAAACATGATCATATACCTTAGCTACTTTACTTTCCAACGAATGAGCTCGCGGAGCCAGGTCATGGAACTCATCAGGCGTAATATAATCCTCAGGATCTATTTTCTCGAGTGGAATAAGCTGTAAACTCACTTTTCTTCCTCTTCGCCTTCCCGACGGATGACCTTCACCGCATCCATCTTGACGGTAATCGGAATAGGAACAGCTGCTTCTAATAATTCTACCACAATCTCTTCTTTGGGCTTGTTGATGCGGATAACCTTGGCATTCTCCCTCTTGAATGGCCCGGAAATAATCTCTACAATATCATTCTTGTGAATATTCATCTCTACTTTCACTTGCTCTAACATATGCTCGATTTCCTGATAGGGTATCTCTGCCCGCAGCAATCCTCGGGCATACGGCACGCCCTGAATCACCGCTTCTGCCGCTTCTTTTGAAGTTGCTTCTATGAAAATATAGCCACGCATCCCATGTGCTCGCACGACCGCTCCTATCTCAGCACCCTGTTTCTCAAGCTTGGAAATAAGATAGTCAACGACCTGATCTTCCCTGTTTGCTGCCGTTCGTATGCCAAATAATGCCATGTTAAAATAACAACTGTTTTAATAGGAAAATGATGAAACCTAGAGCACCCAGCACCGCAATCCCCAAACCTGTCACTTTCACTAAGCTTTTATACTCCTGCTGGTCGGGCTTCTTGGTGATACGCAGAACCCGCATCGTCTCCTTACAGAAACGCATCAGTTTGTTGGGTTGCTGGACTTCCGGCTGCTCCTCTTCCATCTGGTTGAAAACAAGAAATTCATTTATAAAGGTTTTGGTGAAAAGTACTTATTTAGCTGGATTATATTCTGCAGTAGCTATGTTACCTTTTAGTAGTGCTCGGAAAAACCTTAAAATAGAGACGAAGTGTCACTGCGTTCTCTAGTTACTTACACTTCGTTCCAGCAACAGATAGTGGTGCTTCACTTCAGGACACTGAAGTATTACAATTCTTCAAACATTTTCATAATTTAAGGAATAGTAGTGGGCGGCAGTTATAAAATCTACCGAAAATCCCCAAATCTTTATAAATCAGGAAACTTCTTTTTTCTTTATGGCCTTAACCATCCAGCAAAAACTGCATCTGAAAAAGTTAATTAAAGAATTAAAGAGCTATAAGGCTCCCCACACAGAATTCGTCTCGGTCTATGTTCCCGCAGGATATGATTTGATTAAAATCATCCAGCATCTGGCAGAAGAGCAGGGGACGGCTTCGAACATCAAATCAACGGGCACGAGAAAGAATGTGCAGTCCGCGCTGGAGCGCATGATTCAGCATCTGCGCTTGTTCAAGAAAACACCGGAGAATGGATTAGTGGTCTTTTCCGGAAATGTGGCCGCGCTGGAAGGCAGAGACGACGTGCGCGTCTGGAGTTTTGAGCCGCCGTCGCCGTTGAATATCCGCATTTACCGCTGCGACAAGAATTTTGTGACGGATATTCTGGAAGATATGCTGCTGGAACATCGCGTGTATGGCCTGGTGGTACTCGACCGGAGAGATGCCATCCTGGCTTTGCTGAAAGGAAAGTCGCTGCAAGTCTTGCAGAAAACACACTCTGAAGTGCCGGGAAAGTTTAAGACGGGAGGTCAGAGTGCAGCTCGTTTCGCCCGCATCCGTGAAGGTGCGTACAGAGATCATTTCAAGAAAATCGCTGACTATATGAAAGAACAATTTTTGCCATTGGGAAATAATCTGAAAGGCATCATTGTCGGCGGTCCGGGAACGACGGTGAATGATTTTGTGAGCAACGAATACCTGACAGGAGAGTTGCAGCGGAAGATCATCGGCACGAAAGATCTATCCTATACTGAGGAATTCGGATTGCAGGAGCTGTTAGACAAATGCGGCGATCTGCTGGCGGAAGAAGAGATTGCGCAGGAAAAAAAAGCGATGGAGATGCTCTTCACCAAACTGCGTGACAGCCCGGGGAAAGTTGCCTATGGAGAGAAAGAGACGCTGCGGGCTTTAGAGATGAATGCTGTTGATGTCCTCTATTTATCGGAGAATTTGCCGGAGGATCAGATTTTTGAATTGGAAGAGCGTGCGCAGAAAGGCGGAGCGGCAATAAAAATCATCTCCACTGAGACGCGTGAAGGTGTGCAGCTGCGGGATTTAGGCGGGATTGCGGCGATATTGAGGTATGAATTGGCGGAAGGGTAAGGTAAAGTCAGGCATAAAAAGAGGTGTTTAGAATCAATTCCTTTGAGCAGAACATTCGGCAGAAACTTAAGAATTATAACTCGGAAGAGAAAATATTTCTCAAGAAAAATTATGTTTATGAAATTTTCATTAAGCATGGAATTCAGGAATTTGAGGTTGACTATCTCTTCGACGCCAAAAGAATATTGAAAATTTACCCGGACGTGGCTTTTTCTGACCGGATAGATGCAGAAATAAATGCTGGCAAGGACCGCCGACTTAAAATTATCTTCATGTTTGATCCGTTTTTACAAGGCCAGAAACATCTCGGAAAAGTTGGGATTGTTACCGTTTTTAAGCTGTAGAGCAGGCGAAACTTTCACTGAAGGCGGCCGATCCCAGGTCCACTCCGGCATGGGACCATACCAACGGGCTTTCCATTTCTTGATATTGGAGTGTGACAGTTATAACAATCATTTTCTGAGAGGGATTATAACGTATTTCGACGTTGCAGCCTTGAATGTCCTGCAGGGCTTCCAAAGGTATTTTAAAATTGTGATGTACGCCCATCAATTCGATGCCAATAATCTCTTTTTCCTTATTGAAGCTTAAGATAGCCAGCCCCAAATCCAAGTTTGATTCTATCTGTTCTCCAGACTTATAGATCACTAAGTGGTCGATTCCTTCATCGTAATGGATGTATTCTGTATGGCTCATAGCTACTGTTTTGCGGCAAAGATTATTTAAAGGTATCGCCAAATTTAGTGTCTGGGCTGATTCTCATCTTAGGCGGGATTGCGGCGATATTGAGGTATGAATTGGCGGAAACATGAACTTAATCCACGATTCCTTTGCACGCTTATTTCCAGAAAAAGATTTTCCCTACCAACCAGAACTCGAATACAACCGCCGCCTATCCGATTTCAATGCCAATATTCGTCTGTACAATAACATCCTCAAAGTCAGCCTGAATCTGCAATGGAAAGACATCGACGATGAGATTAAAATCGGTTTGATCCAATCCCTCCTGCTGAAGATTCTTAAGAAGAAAGGACATACCCGAAATATCGTTCTCTACAACAACTTCCTGCGCAATATTCCTGCCCTCACACTGAAAACAAAAAATGATCCTCTCTTGGAAGCATCGTTTGCGCGGGTAAACCAACAATTTTTTCAAAGCCAATTACAGCAGCCAAATCTCAAATGGGGAACAGCGTCATTCCGGAAACTAGCTAGCTATAATTTTCATAACGACACTATTGCCGTGTCTACTTTATTTAATGATGCCAAACCCCAAATTCTGGATTTTATCATGTACCATGAAATGCTGCACAAATTTCATAAATTTAAGCATAGCAATGGTCGAAGCGCATTTCATACTCGTGAGTTTAGAGAAGCAGAACATTCCTATCCTGGTCACGAGAAGATAGAAAAAGAGATTACTGCCATTATTCGTATGAAGAAATTGCGCCGATCATGGTGGAGAAGGTGAGGAGAAGAAATAGATGATGATTTTCTTAGCATAAGTTTTATATTCTAGTGTTGTGAAAATCGATTATGAATAAAATTACGTTACTTATTCACCCCTTCTTTTATACCAGATGGTTTGTATGCATGCAGTTCAATAATGAAGCCTGCTATCACGGAAAAACTCTTAGGGCTGATCTTGCCAGTGAAATTGCATCAGACTTTCCGTTAGAACCAAAAAAAATATTGGATAAATATAAACAGGGAGTGCTATGGTCAAGAGATGGCTTCCTCATTACATATAAAGCAAGAGGCTTTTCGCCTGCACTGGACTTTGAAAGGCAACTATTTGATTATATCGAAGAAACAGTGCCCTCTCACCACGTTCATCATTATATTGCGCCAAGTGATTTCAGAGAGGAGGATACCGATGAAGATGGGAGAAAAGTCACCGATTTTTTAGTGCAAAAATATGGTTATGAAGCCATGAGAGAGATAGAATTGTATGCTTTTGGGGAAGACTTGGCGGGATGCGTTGCTGCTAATGCGCACAGAGTGCAATTGCGTTATCAAATCACCAAAAAACCGATTCTCCTTGCCAATTTTTCCAGCCACAGTCCAGATTTCACTTTGGACGAGAGAATAACCCAAGTTAGGCGCCTTTACCCAGAAATAGATATTAGATGAAATTGAAAAACCTTTCTATTTTCTTAATTTTAACGCAATGTTTAAAAATAACCCCTAATTTTAAAGCGGAATGAAAAAGAGGGTGCTGTCGCTGAATGCCATGGATAAGCTGATGCGGCAAGCCGGCGCTCCCAGAGTCTCCGATGAAGCCACCGAAGCCTTGGCGGAATTGCTGGAGAAGAACGGCTTGGAAATCTCCCGGGAAGCAGTGAAATACGCAGAACATGCCGGCCGAAAGACCGTGACGGCAAAAGATGTACGCTTAGCAGGTGGTGTGCCATGACTGATTACGAACGAAAATTAACGGATATCGGCTCTTTGAAAAAAGGAGATACGATCATTATTGATGGTGCGCCGTGCAAGATCATGGACACCGCGACGTCACGGCCGGGAAAACACGGGCATGCCAAAGTGAACTTGACTGCGGTAGGCATATTAGATGGCAAGAAACGGAATGTCGTCATGCCCGGTCACGAGAAAGTGGAAGTGCCTATCATCGAGAAGAAGTCCGCTCAGGTATTATCTGTCGTTGGAAAAACCGCCAATGTGATGGACACGGAAACCTATGAAACTTTTGAGATGGAGATTCCGGAAGAATTAGAAGGGCAGGTACGGGAAGGAGTAGAAGTATTATACTGGAGCGTCATGGGCGCTAAAGTGATGAAACAAGTCAAGTGATGAAGCCACATGGTCAAATTCGAAGAAGCAATGATGCGCAAGTTCCGGGACATTTTTGTCTGCCGCCGCTGCAAGTCCAAGCTGCGCGCACCCAGCCTGAAAGTAAGCCAAGGCAAGATCGTCTGCCGGAAATGTGGATTCACCAGGCTGCGGCCGAAACGAAAGAAATAAATAGTCCCTGAGAAGTTCTGAACGTATGGCGATGGATGTTATTGATATTTTACTCAGGTATAAGTTCATCCTCCTGTTTTATCTGGCTATTGTCATCTTCCTGCTCTGGAAGCGCAAGAAGATTGATGTTCAGGGCAAAATCATCCTCTTGTACCGCACCAGATGGGGATTAGCTTGGATGGACCGCGTCTCCCAGAAATGGCGGGAATGGATTGTTCTGCTGGGCTATATTGGTGTGGGAGCCGGCTACGTCGGTCTTCTGCTGATTTCAGGCGTACTGCTCAAGAATTTATATGATTTATTGACCAAACCAGAGACGGTCTCCGGTGTTTCACTGGTGCTCCCCGGAATAAATGTCCCGGGGATGGGTGTGCTGCCTTTTTGGTACTGGATTGTCGCCTTGTTTTTCATTGCCATAGTACACGAATTTGCTCATGGTGTTGTCGCCAGAGCGCATAACATCGAAGTCAGGAACACCGGATTCGTCTTTCTCGGCCCGATCATCGGCGCCTTTGTCGAGCCGAATGAGAAGAAATTGACCGGAGAGAAAGACATTGTCCAATATGCCGTCTTAGCTGCTGGCGCTTTTTCTAATATTTTGTTAGCCATACTGGCCGTGCTGCTGCTCAACATTGTCTTCATGCCCATTCAGCAGACGATGGTAGAGCCGGCCGGATTTTCCTTCGCTTCCTATTACAGCGATTCGCTTCCCTTTGCCCAAGCTGGAATTCCTGTAGGAACGTCTATCACCGGCATCAATAGCCTTCCTACGGCTAATTTTGAAACCTTCGCCGACCAACTGCAATGCCTGAAGCCGGGGCAGTCTGTCGAAGTTGAAACGAAAGAAAGGAAATATTCCCTTTTATTAGCGGCCAGTCCCGATCAGCCAGGCAAGCCCTTCCTCGGCATAAAAGAAATCAAAAACGAATTTGAACTGAAAGAGAAATATAAATCCGGCGGCTGGAAGACGATCTATTATCTTCTGGACTGGTGGAATGGCTTCCTGCGCTGGCTTTTTTTGCTCAGTTTTGGCATTGGCTTGTTTAATCTGCTTCCCCTGCCGGTTGTTGATGGCGGACGGATGATGCAGGTGACGCTGCACAAGATGAAAGGGAAAGAAGTGGGAGAAAAACGATATCGCCAGATCAGTCTGTTCTTTTTACTGTTGCTGTTGCTGAATTTATTTTTTCCGCTGTTGAGTAAGTTGTTTTAAACTTCAAATGGGTACTGTTCCAGATATTCCTTGAACAGAAATTGACCAATAGCCTTCACTTTTCCACGGCGGGTATTTTCCAGTACGGCAATGTATAGACTTTTACGTTATTTAGTGTATTGATTTAGCAAAGGGATATATTAGAAATGCGTTATTATTTTACACCATTCAACACATTTCTCTATACTCCGTTCTTTTCTTTGCTGGAAGATCCTGACTCGTGGGAAGATGTCGATGGTGTTCTTCCAGGTATCTCCATGCCTCCAGCAGATTAGAAGCCATAAACAATTCTTTTTTGGAATGGCGCTGTGGAACGGTATCCTGAAAGAGAAAATCGTAGGTGTCTTTGTACGTCAAGGTAGATCCTTCGATGGCATTGCTGCTGGAGATGAAACTCCCAACGGCAGCAGAGTTGCGGGGTATTAAACCCAGACGGGAATAAAGTGTCAGAAAATCCTTCCAAAGTTTTATATATCTACATCTTTCCCAAGGATTCCATGAATGACTTTGACATTAAATCCGCCATCCGCACCGTCCCGCACTGGCCGAAACCAGGCATCATGTTCCGGGACATCACGACGCTGATAGAAAATCCCCGCGCCTTCCGCTATTGTATTGACCGGTTCAAAGAAAAGTATCAGCCTACAGGAATCACGAAGATTGCCGGCATCGAATCCCGCGGCTTTGTGTTTGGTGCGGCCTTAGCCTTGGAATTAGGATTACCCTTTGTCTTGATACGAAAGAAAGGGAAATTGCCCGCCGCAGTATTTGCTCAGGAATATGCGCTGGAATACGGCGTGGATAAGATTGAAGTGCATCAGAATTCGATTACATCCGGAGATAGAGTGTTGATTGTTGATGATTTATTGGCGACCGGAGGCACGGCAATGGCGGCCTGTCAATTAGTGGAAAAGTGCGGCGGCACCATCGTGGGATCGGCGTTTGTAATCAATCTTCCTGAATTGAAAGGAGTTGAGAAATTACGTAAATATAATCCTTTTTATTTAGTCGAATTTGCCGGGGAATGACGAAGGCAAAGGAATAATGAACGCGGAGAGATAATGAAATCATTTGATGTCATCGGCTTAGGAAATGCCATCGTCGACCTTCTGGTGGAAGTGGACGATCACGCACTTCTGGGATTGGATCTGCGGAAAGGAGAAATGCATCTGGTTGATGTGAAGAAAGCGCAAATGCTGCTGCATCACGTAAAAGAATTGAAGATAGAAGTTGTACCGGGCGGTTCTTCTGCAAATACCGTCAAAGGCGTGGCTTTTTTGGGAGGAAAATCTATTTTGGTGGGAAAAGTAGGAAAAGACCGTCATGGAGAGATATATGTTAAGGAGATGGGAAAGTGCGGCGTTCATTCACGGATTGGAACGCATGATTCTTTGACTGGACATGCGTTGACGTTCATTACACCAGATGCGCAGCGAACTTTCTGTGTGCATTTAGGCGCGGCTATTTCTTTGCAGAAAGAAGATGTGCTGGAAGAGGATATTGCGAAGAGTAAAGTGTTGCATCTGGAAGGCTATCAATTGGAAGGTCCGACGCGCGAGACCATTCTCCATGCGATGGAACTGGCGAAGAAACATGGTACGTTGGTGTCTGTGGATTTAGCCGATCCGGGATTGATCCGGCGGAATAAAGAATGGTTAAAGCTGTTGTTGAAGAAAGCAGATATTGTCTTTGTGAATGAGCAGGAAGCAAAAGAATTCACGGGATTTGAGGAAGAGAAAGCGGTTATGGAATTAGGGAAGCAGGCACGGATGGCGGTGGTGAAATTAGGTGAACGCGGATCACTGATTTGGTCTGATGGGAAAGTTGTTACAGTTCCGGCTTTTCCCGCCAAGGCTCTCGATACCACTGGAGCAGGCGATAGTTACGCCGCTGGCTTCCTGTATGGATTTTGTCAGGGATGGGATGTTATGAACGCGGGAAAATTAGGGTCGCTGTTGGCAGCACGTGTCGTGGAACGGAAAGGAGTGCGGTTTGACGGGCTGGACGCGGAAAGGATGAAGAAGGAGGCTTTGTCGTAGTTAAAATAAAAAGAAGAAAGAAAAAGTGATTAATCTACAACTTCACATTTAAAAGTAGAAGCATTACAATTAGCATCACAAGAATTTGGGCTCAATCGAGTGGGGATGGTGATGTCTGCATTCGTATCATAACCAACGCTTTGTGTAATGTTTTTATCGTCCACAAGCAGATTCATATCCGCATAGCTATCCGATTTAACCGCTTCATTATTACTATCTATAACTGACCAACATTCGGAGTCGTTACGATCAAGTTCTATGTTTTTCTCTCCATGAGGATTGACATTTACATTATATTTTCCAATTAATAAATTAGAGAGAGAATAAGTTCCATCAAAATCCACAGTGTCTATCCCCTCGTATTGACAGAGGGGGCTTGATTCACAGGCATCTTTAAGTTTATTATTGTCTCCTAAATATTCATATTTTACACTTAATCCAAAATTATTATATCGTCCTATACATCTAAATGTTCCCGATGTTTTCCTATACGAACAACGTATTTTCTTACCTTGTTTAATGGCTGAATAAGGAATGACGCCCCCAGTTGAAATCTCAAGATAAGCCTCGCCTCGTACACTTCCAAGTTGATCTGCAGATATTGAAATGCTCTGGCTTTGTTCCTGCTCACAAGAAGCTGAGACAAAACTTCCGCCGAAACCAAAAGTTCCTATTAAACCATAAATAGCAACTTTACCAATAACGCATCTTCTAATCTTTTCTAAGCACTTAATAACATTAAGATTTTTAACTTTTTCTTCTAAGCTCATTTTTTCCCTCGGTCTCATTTTATTTATTGACACCACACTCTCCCAGAAAACATCTTACTTCTTCTTGCTCTTCTCCACACTCTTCCCTAACTTTAATCTCTTGATCAATTCTTTGTACCTATTTCTGATTGTCACTTCCGTCACGCCCGCGACATCGGCTACTTCCCGCTGCGTCCTTTTCTCTCCATGCAATAAGCTGGCTACATACAAGGCCGCGGCAGCAATGCCCGTCGGCCCTCTTCCGGAGGTCAATTCGATGTCCCGCGCCATCTCTAAAATTTCCACAGACTTGCTTTGTGATTCGGGCGTCAATTTCAATGCCGAGGCAAAGCGGGGAATGTAATCTGCAGGATTGCTGGGGCGGATGCTGATGCCCAGTTCTCTGGTCACGAAGCGATAGGTTCGCCCGATCTCTTTCTTTTCAATACCAGAGGCTTCACCCATCTCATCCAACGTACGGGGAACGTCGAATTTACGGCAGGCGGCATATAATGCGCCGGCAACGACCGATTCCATGCTTCGACCGCGGACCAGGCCTTTTTGCACCGCTGAACGATAAATACGGGCGGCTTCTTCTTCCACTGACTTGGGTAATTTGAGGAAGGAACTGACACGCTTTAATTCGGCTAAAGCGACCTTCAGGTTGCGTTCAATCGCGGTACTGATACGGATGTTCCATTTGCGCAGGCGGAAGAATTTATCTTTGGCGCGGTCAGAACCGAGCTTGTAGAAGTCAGCTGTTGTTCCTACTTCCGTTCCTAGGCCCTGATCGAACTGGGTTTGGCTGCTGGGAGCGCCGGTTCTTCGTCCGCTCTTTTCGCCGCCTTCGTCCTCAAAATCACGCCATTCCTGTGAGAAATCGACCATCCTGTCCTCGATGACCAGGCCGCAGTCCCGGCAGATCGTTTCACCTTTCTCGACGTCACGAAAGATGTTTTTGCTGGCACATTCCGGACATTCCTTGAGTTGTTTGCGCAGCTGCATAAGAACCTCTGGGCGTTAAGTTTAAATAGGGGGAAGGGAGTCTATTTATAAAGCTTTTGGTTGTTTGTACTTATTTAGCGGAAGTATGTTCTCCAGTATATAGCTCTCGGCTTATCGACGACAAAAATGTTAGCTTTCCTTTCTCCAGCAACCTCCGTGTCTGAAAGGGAATTTTCAACATTTTGTCAATTTAGCGATGATAAAGCCCACCAACTATAGAGGACTTACCAAGGTTTATCTCTTTGATCTGGATGACACCTTAATTGACACCAGGATTTATCAGAAAATCTATCCGAGAGTTATAAGGTTCATTAAGAAGATTCGGGCAATCTTTGCCGGGAACTTTGTCTGCTGGACGAATATTACCTAATTTTGGAGCAGGAAATAAAAGTTACGCCTTCTTTGCACAATAATGTTGAAAAAGTGTTGAAAAGAATAGCTGGGAAAAATACATTAATTTTATATTCTTCCAAGACGATGCTGGATGTTGGAAGAACAACATTGTCTTCTGGAAGAAATCGATTCAACAATATCATCTAATTCCTAAGCTGTGCGTCGTCATTGGTGATAATCCCATAGAAGATGGCCAAATTCCCAGAAAAGCAGGATTTAAGACAGTTCTTGTTTCTGGACCGAAAGATCTTTTGACAATAGCGTTATAGTCTTATTCTTCATGTCCTTATAACACCATTCCATCACCGCCTTCAGATTCTCAATATCCTCGCGGTTGTACTCCAGCAGCAATTCCAAGTATTCCCTATCACCAGAAGCATGAAACGCTTTCCATAAGTCCACTGGATTGCCCACCAAATGCGCAGGACGTTTCAAATTCAACACTTTCTCCACTTCTTTCAATCCCCCAACTAATCCCAGCTTGACGCACAACGGCTTGAGATCGATATGCGGAATGCCGATCTCCATTCCGAACTGCTTCTTCAATTTTGGCAGATCAAACGACGCTCCATTAAACGTTACCAGTATTTTGTATTTGCGTAATTCCGCTTCCAGTAGATTTTTCTCCAGATTCACACCGAATACAAACTGCTGCGTGCTAAAATAATCCGAAATGCCCACAACGGTAATCCTTCCTGATGAATCAGTCTCCACATCCAAAAAGCAACAGCGTTCATTAAAATATTCATACAATCGCCACATCTCTTTCGCCGGTAACTGGCTTACAAAATACGCCGAGTCCTCTTCCTGCAGTTTCTTCAAGGCATCCCACAATTGCCGGTCGTAATGCCATTTCTTTTCTCTGGAAATGCCTTTTACTTGTTTTGCGCGCAGGAAATCCGACCATTCCCTGATGCCTTGCTGCCAGATACTCTGCTCTTTTTTCCGGCTGACTTTTTCCAGAATGACGAAAGATTTTTTGATCATATCAGTAATGTACTCTTCTGGATTATAAATCCTTTTCGATCATCCGGCGCAAATATTTCCCGATGGCTAACGAGGCAGTTAATCCAGGGGAATCAATCCCGACACAATGGTACGCATCAGGGTATTCTTTGTCCGGTTCAATAACAAAATCTCCCCGGGATAATTTCGGCTGAATGCCAGCTTGATCGGGATGCAGATCTTCTTCTTTAAGATGAGGAAAAAATCCAGTTATTTCTTGTAAAAATTCTCGGGGGGAGTGGGTAATTTCATAATCTTCTTTATCTTTTGGATGGGTATCATATAACGGAGTTACGGTAATTCGGCCATCTAGCTTCCAGGTCGTATGCACTCCGGTGGTATGCCCTTTTGAACCGTCGGGAAGAGTGTAGGTGAGGGGGGCAGAGTACAGGTGCCTTCCGGTCTGGAGTTCTTCACGGTTGGGGTGGAAGTACATGGATTCGCCTTTGATGGGCTGAATTTTCCAGTTATTTTCAGGATTAATCATTTGAGCAACTTTATCTGCATACACGCCAGCTGCATTGACTAAAATATCCACGAGAATGGGTTCCTGCATCTCTCCATTAACTTTGGTGGTTACGGCAAATTGTTCATTCCTTCTCTTAATGGCGGTAACTTCTGTTCCGCACACCAGATGAACTCCTTTTCTTTCTGCAATAATCTTCAATGTGTGCAAATAGGCGGCAGAGTCAAGAACGCCAGAAGTCGGCACATGCAACGCGGCGAGGCAACGCACATTTGGTTCCATCCGTTTTACTTCATCAGCATCAATCAGGCGAACGTCGAAAACTCCATTTTGCCGGGCACGTTCTTCAAGGAAGTCGAGGGCAGGAAGCTCGTCTGTTTTTGCGGCCACGATTAATTTTCCGCAGAGAGAGTAAGGAACACTGCGGGATTTGCAAAATTCCGAAAGGAAGGCATTTCCGGCAATGCACTGTATCGCTTTCTGTGATCCTGGCTTATAATAAATTCCTGAATGGATCACTTCAGAACTTCTGCTGGAGCCGTGTTCGCCAAGACGTTTTTCTTTTTCTACAACATAAAGTTCATCAACAAGATCGGCTATTTCCGTAGCCACTGCTAATCCCACTGCTCCTCCTCCGACGATGATAGCGCGTCTCATGATGGGCATGATGAATTCATATACATTTGTAACGCCTCTTCCCTTTCCCTTACGCTGTAAGCGATATTTTCAATAGCTTTCGGCGAGACTTTTTGAGCACGTCCCTTAACCTCAATCGCACGTCGAACGATACTATGCAGCATCCGGTCATGGACTTTCTGCAAGCCGGCGCTTGACTTCTGATCCTCCTTCCATTCTGTGGCATTGGCCCATACCAGAGCTTTTAAGAGTGGTGGAACTGTGTTAAGGCTATACGTTCGCTCAGCGATGCGGACGGCGGGATGCTGGGCCTGCCCTTCCCGCAGCAGCTGCCAGAAGGCGCTTTCTATACCCTGAAAAACGACAACATCACTCACCTTCCTCTTCTGCTGAACGAACGACGGCAAGTGCGCGCGTGCCAGATGGAAGTCTCCCGCAATTACAAAAAGCTGGTTATGATCATTCAAAAAGTGATCGAGACAGAACGCGTATCGCTTATCGCGCTGCCGGAAACGCCCTTTGACATCCAGGCCATAGACCGGCATCTTTTCCTTTTGGGCGTAATCAAGGATGGCAATGACTCCCCGCCAGGATGATTTTCCATAGCCGTTTCCATGGCGTGTGCGTTCACGCAACTGCTGGCGATCGATCTTTCCGCAAAGATAATCATTGATCGGTTTTTGCTCCTGCACAAAAAAATCTTCCATGGCCATGGCGGCAGGGGCATCTTTTACCTTATTGATAATGTTGATCAACTCCAGCTTGCTCTGCCGTAAGGAATGGAAGTCGCCCAAATACACGATCTCACTCTGTTTGGCTGTGGTGATGATTTCATCCAGGGAAGTTAAACTGCAAGGGCTGCGCACTTCCTGACGAAATTCCCGTTCATATTGTCGGAAGCCAGAGGTTATTTCATCTTCTCCTTTAAAGAAAACGCTTCTGCCCCAAATCTCGCGGTAGGCCCGGCGATATTCCTGATAAACGCGGTCCCGGAAGCTCATAGGTCCAGAGTGATCTTTTTATGGGCCAGATCGATATTTTTAAGCTTTTTTATTTCTTTCAATTCTTGAGCTATCTCATCCCATTTTTTGGTTTTCCGCCATTCCTGCACGGTCTCCAGCAATTTCTGCAGCGAAGCATAATGCTCGTAGATTTTTCCCGCTTTTTTGGTGTTTTCTTCAATCTCCTGCTCCTGATGCCGGCTGGCCTGCAGCTGCTGCTCCAGCATGTGATGCAGTGATTTTATTTTTTTGTCGTAGGGTGAGACCTTAATCCTGGCATAAAATCCATCCACGGCTTCGCTCAACGTGGCGGTCGTCCGGAGCGGCGGTGTGCTCAGCGGAATGGGACTTATGCTTTCTGCGTAAACGTAGCCAGGCGGTGATTTCAATTGCTCACGAAGCTTCTTTAGCTCCATAAAGATCTTTTTCGCCCCTTTTATCTCTGCAGGCAGCATATTTTTATCCAGATCTGCTCTGCGCAGGAGCTCTTCGGCAAACGTGCCGCCCAAGCCCAGATCGGTCGCCAACATCGTCGCGATGTTCTTCTTGTCGCTTTTCCTGATCAGAGCCGTTAATTCTTTTACTGTAATGGTTTTCCAGTTCACAGATTTCGGGAACACATATTTTTCTTTTATTTTTACGGAACGGTCTTTCCAGACTTGTTCCTGCAGCGCACCCAGAATAGTCCACTGTTCATCGGCAAGAATAATGTTGCCTTTCGAGAATAATTCGATGATAAGGTTATATTTTTGCTCTTTCTGCAGTTCCAGGACCACGATACGTTCTGAATCTTTCTGGTAAATGGCTTTGACGGTGGCATTATCCAGATATTTACGCAAGAGCAGGCAGAATCCAGATTGCCGCTCTACTGTCTCTTTTTTGGCGGTCAGGCAGAGAAATTTCCCAGGTAAAATCCGTAGGAGCTGCTTTCCTTTCCCCGCCACGTGGAACTGCAGCAGCAATTCTTCCTGATGGTACACCTGCGGCAGTTTTCCCTGTACGAGGAACTGCAGTTCCTGCACAATGGTGGCGATATCCACTGAGGAAAGCGCTTTGAGGGCCATGAGTAAGGTGATGATAGTCTGTTTTTAAAGATTCTGCAAAAATGACCCTGTCCAAGAGGGGAGTGATAGCAGCGCCAAGAGACAAAATGTGGTCGTTGCCACATTGGTGCACAAACGAAATATAGTCTCTTCGTTTCGTGTGTCACTGAAGCAGAGCCATAGTACGGGTTCAGACAACGTTGATTTCCTATTATCTTCTCCTAACCTTATCTATAGTCAGTGACCTAAATTTTTATACAAATGTCACTTACTATAGAAGGGTTTGAATAACCTATCTTAATAGTTCAAACCCTTCTAAGTAGGACTTTGAATATCGATGAATGGGATGGTTATTCAAAGTCCTCTATATTCGAAGGACACCACTGATAGTTTTTAATACACCATCACTTTGGGCACGTTGTCTTTCTTGATTTCTTCCTTTTTATTGACGAGATTTAAAAAACTGCCCAAGTCCGGTGGCGCGTCCGGAACACTTTTTTCCGCTGCCGAACTATCGAACATGCTCATGAGATTACTGGTATCGACCGGCGCCGCAGCACTGAGCGTTTCCCCCTTCTGCTGTAGAATATCGGTGAGTATATGAAGTATTTTACAGATATCGTCAACCGTGTCCGTTTGGGTGTCGATGGTTATTTTCATCCTCTTTTTGATGGTATAATGCGGGTTTACTTTATATTCCTTACGTCTCTCGGGTGCGATCGACCGAAGCGAAGCGTAGGGAGAAATGCAATGTCTGCGAAGGAGTCTTTTTACGCTCTGGCTCATTGCCAGACGTAGTTTTGAAGAGAAAATTTGTGATAAGGTAACTGCAAAGTAGACTAAAATTTATGAGAATAGGAGGGGCACAGTTCACTTTCTGAGTGATTTCTTCATTTTCTTAGAAAAATAACAACAATAATGGCGGCTCGACGGTCACTTTGTGACCTACTCGGCATCCCGTAGGGACATCCCCTGCCTCGCCGAGCGCCATTGTTGTTATTTTTCGTTAGCTAAAGCTAGAACGAAACCCTTGATTTATTCTCCCGCTTCCTTGGCGATGCGTGCCATTTCGACGATTTCACCTCTCTGTTCATAGCCCAGCAGTACCATCTTTCGGCATTCTCGATACTTCCGCCAAATTCAAATACACTAAAGCTTGAAGCCGTTCCTCAAAGGAGATGTAGCCTGCTCCCTGCAGCAGCTGCAGCTTCCGGTCATAAATCTGAAATGAGTCCTGCACCAGTTGAAACAATTCCGGCTGCGTGACTGTCTGAGCAACAAAGGTAGCTACATCTTCCTGAAAATCCTTTCCGCCGTACGGAAGAACGTAGCCAAAGCGCGCTCCCTGCGTTCCATCTTGGTAACTTCGCACGTCAATAAAACCTCTCTTTTGCTTAGTAATTATTTTGTCGTACTGTCCGGCAGCACTGTTCCACACTACAAACCAGCCAGCGAAAAAGTATTCCGACTTCTCCCTGTGCCAGAGGTCAAAGTGAACCAATTCATGTAGAAGCACAGCATCGATAAAACTTGACCCTAAACGTATTTCTTTTTCTCCTTTCATGGCCAGACCTGCGTAATCCACTGCTTTTTTATCTTCGTCCGATAAGAAGACCAAATACTGAATGCCCAACTCTTTAAAATGCTGCACAAAGGCTCGCTGCCGATGACGGCCAAAAAACGTAATCAGTTTTTCCAGATCAATAGGAGTCGGTTCACCAATGATACGAATTCCCAGATCACACTCCATATCCTTGTCCGGATTAAACCATTCATCATTCATTTTATATGACCGCACTTTCTCTGCCAAAAAATCAGTAGTGCTGATCTGTTCATCTCTTTCCGGCTCCCGCTCCAGACTAGCGATGCTGATATTCTGCTCTGTTATCGTATCGGGACTGTTCTTCTCAGAGATGACTGGTGCAGGACTGCCATAGACGCCGCGCGGCAATTCAGGATAGTGTCCATATTTCCCTTCTTCACCTGAAGAACAGGACATCATCGCGGCGAGCATTCCAGCTAGTGCAGAAATCTTTCGGGGTGGCATTTCAGGAAGGAAAGGAGAATAAGTATTTAAAGATTTACGGAAAAGGTTTAAATAAAAATAGCGTATTTGTTTAGCATCATAAGGTCGAAATCCATTTGATTCCTAAATCGAGTGCATTGCTGGTGGATGCCCCCTCCGGGAAGCAGCACCTGTGATTTTACATAAAGGCTTTCGAAGATGCTAGACAAATACAAAATAGAATAAACTGAATCCATGGTCACGGCACGCACCCAGATCAAAGAAATCCTGAAAGAAGCCGGCATGCCGAATATGTCTGGCGATTTCATGGACAAACTTGATGAAAAAGTCAAGCAGACCGTTCTGGAGGCCGTAAAGCGAGCCAAAGAGAACGGACGCAGGACGATCATGGGAAGGGATTTGTAGAACGTGTCTGCAGAAAAATTTATTGTTCTTGGAGAAGACGGCATCATAATTCAAACCCTTCTATAAATTACAGATGATTATTGGCCGCTTTCTTCCTTCGGGCAATAGCACAGAGCAACGAAAGATGTTCGCAAGAAAGCGACTTGGCGAGCGGCGGCAGAACTTTTCAACGGCACCTTACAACCAAAGAATTAATATATTAGCTGGCAAATTAAGCCCGTATTCATTGGGCCCGTAGCATAACCTGGATAGTGCGATCGGCTTCGGTTTTCATAGAAGCGACCGGTTGATGAGGGTTCAAAAGCAATACCTGAAAGTCCCTCCGGGCTCATATTTTAAAAAAGGTGATCTAGCATGACCAAAACCCTGATCAATCAGACCGTAGCTATTTTGATGGATGGCAATAATATCGAGCGCAGCATACATGAGCAAAGCCGCTCCACCAATACCATGGTCAATTTTGATACCTTAATCCCTAAGCTCCTCAACGGCCGTGGTCTGAATCGCCTGATTTATTTCCGCGAAGGCAAACAAATCTCGTACAAATTGGCAGAACGCCTCCACGAAAACTATTATGGCTCGGTTGTTGCCTGCCATAAATCGGCGGACATTCCGCTTTCCATCAAAGCAACTCAATTATCGCCCAAAGTGGATACCATCATCATCATGTCCGGCGATTCTGATTATGTGGATTTAGTCACGCATCTTAAGAGCGAGGGTGTGCGTGTGGAGATTGCGGCGGTGCAGGAAACCACGGCCAAAATCCTGATCGAAGAAGCGGATTATTTCCATCCGATTACCAAAGACGACTGGTTTGAATACACGCCGTCCAAGAGAAAGTATGAGCATTCGTAGAAGAGGTGGTAACTTTTTGTAAAGAAGTCAACGTGCTTCAATTATCGCTTCCAGGATAAAGCTTCCCCCTGAGCAATTCCCGATATGCTTCTGGTACCTTCAACCAAAATTCCTTTGGAATGTCCCTAAGATCCTTAGCAGCAGCAAACCAACATTGTAAGCCCCAAAGATAATCCCCAGAATCACTCAAGATGAGGGGATTAGCTATATCCATTTCTTCATTCTTATCTTTCTCATCTTCTAATAATTTTTGAACAAGACCTTGATGATTAAAGTCGAGCACTCTCTTGCTCAAATCTGTGGGTACAGAAAAATCGTCAGGGACTGGGTAAATCTCTAAAAAGAGGCGGATGAAAAATGGCGGATGAAAATAAAACTAATAAAAATATTGGAAAAACAATATTAACTGAAATTGGGTATGCAGAGGAATTTCAAGAATTTATTCTTTTGAATAATGACGTGTTAATCAATGACGATTTAAAAAGTCAAATAATGAATGAAGAAAAGGGGGAACTTTTGCAGGTGGTTAAGGAAATTGGCTCAACTCCAATTGTAATCAAATCAGTAGACAAATATGATGAAGAATTCCTGCTTAAGAATTTTTAAATGCCATCCTTTAAGTTTCGTTATCGTTTACTTGTCGATGAGCATTTTGTAAATTGGTTGATAAAAAAGATAAGCGTGCCTTTTTAAAGCTTACTCACATTAAATCTTCTTCCATCGATTGTAAAGGTGAACATAATATTATTGTAGAAGAAGATGCTGTAAAAATTATTAAATCTAACATTATTAAAGAAAGCACTCTTAGGGCAGCATTTAAAGGAAGAACGATACCCGGTGCAATAACAACTGTTTTAAGTGATAAATATGATCAAATAATATTATTTTCAATGGTTCTAGCAACCGATAGACCTTATTTTACTTATTTATTGACTACGAAAGAACATCTATCTAAATACTTAGCTTCAACCCATGTACAAGGAGTAAAAAGTATTTCTGTAAAAGCAGAGGAGGAAGCATTAAAAATTATCGAAATCTTATGGGATGATTTCTGTTTTGAAAGAAGTATAAAAAGATAGTAGAACATAGCAATTTGTTTTATTTTTTTAAATATAATTTACAATCTGTTATATCCAGCAGACTTTACAACCTAGAGATTTTCCCTCATAACATTTAAATAACTGCCCTTTTTCTACATTCTATGGTCTTGGATAAACTCAGCGAGTCGTTGAAAAGCACTTTAGATAAAATCACCAAAGCCATCTTTGTCGATGACAAACTTATTGCCGAATTAGCCAAAGACATCCAGCGTGCGCTTCTTCAGTCCGATGTCAATGTACAACAGGTCTTAAATCTCAGCAACCAGATCAAGGAACGGGCGAAAGAGCCGACGCCTCCCGGATTAACCAAGCGCGAACAGCTGATCAAGATTGTCTATGAAGAATTGACCCACTTTCTTGGCAAAGAACCAAAAGAAATCAGGATTACCGCCAAGCCAACCCAAATCATGCTCGTCGGCTTATTTGGCTCAGGAAAGACGACGCAAGCAGGCAAACTGGCGAAGTTCTACAAAAAGCGCGGGTATAAAGTAGCGGTGATGCAGACGGACACCTGGCGGCCTGCTGCGTATGACCAACTGGAACAGCTCGCTAAACAAGTGGGTGTCGATTTTTTCGGTATCAAGAAAGAAAAAGATCCCCTTACTATCTATCTCGCCTATGAACCAAAACTGAAAGACTATGATGTGGTCATTCTCGATACTGCGGGACGAGACGCGCTGTCAGAAGATTTAATCAAAGAACTCAATCAAATCACTGCCGCTGCCAAACCAGAAGAACGCTTGTTAGTCATTTCCGCGGACATCGGGCAAGCAGCGCAAAAGCAAGCCCAGGCTTTCCATGATGCCTGTCAGGTAACGGGTGTCATCGTCACCAAACTGGAAGGCACCGCCAAAGGCGGAGGCGCACTTTCGGCGTGTGCTGTCACCGGATCGCCGATTGCGTTTATCGGAGTCGGGGAGAAAATTGATGATCTGGAATCCTTCCATCCGCAGCGCTTTGTCGGGCGTTTATTGGGCATGGGCGACCTCGAATCATTACTAGAAAAAGCCCGTGAAGTGGTGACTGAAGAGAAAGCCAAGGATATGGAGCAGAAATTTCTCAAAGGCGATTTCAGTTTAATCGATCTTTACGAACAGATGAGCTCCATGAAGAAGATGGGCTCGTTTCAGAAAATCATGGAAATGATTCCGGGCATGAGTTCACTCAAAATGCCGAAAGAGATGCTCGACGTACAGGAGGGGAAATTAGAAAGGTGGAAATATGCGATGAACTCCATGACCAAAGCAGAACTGGAAGATCCCGACATCATTTCCGCAGAACGCATCGATCGCATTGCCGCCGGTTCCGGTGTGTCCATCGGCGAAGTACGGGAGTTATTAAAACAATACCGCCAGAGCAAGAAATTGATGAAAATGTTTAAGAATGAGAAAGATATTGCCAACGTCATGAAAAAGATGGGTGGGAAGTTGCCAAAAGGAATGGGAATATAAATGGGTTGGAAACATGAAAAATTTAACCTATCAGATGATTGATAGAAAAAAGGTATTTGTTTAGCATCTTCAAAATCCTTGTCTATAAATATCGCTGGAGCCGCATCCCCGGATGGGGCAAGTCCCCCTGCGGCTCTCGCAGTTGATAGGGATGGGATTTTGACCTTACGATGCTAAACAAATACGAAAAAAGTTAGAGACTTTTTGCGCGCGGCTAGCGAGCATACAGGAAGGAATTTCTGTCTTAGATCCGGAATTGAAATCCATTATTTTGGAGAGTAAAAAAAGTATCGGAGAGGCCACAATGTTCCTAAATGAGAAAAATGTGAACGCTATCAATGTTCGTCTTAAAGACTGGTCAGACAGTGCTGGAAAGGTACAGGCAATGTCACTGAAGATTATCGCTCACCTTCAACATGCCCTGAAGTAATGTTACTCCGGCACTTCCTTCCGGAAGCCGCAGTTCTTGCAGTACCAGACTTCAAAAATTCCGTCTGAAAACCGATGCTGGCCAATGTGGAGCGGCTTCTTGCATTCGGGGCAGTTGGTGATCATGGTTACAAAAATAAAACGGATATATTTATAACTTCCGTTCCTTAACAAATCGTATGCGTACAGCACCACTCACTGATAAAGATCTCGTTCGTATAGGTGGAGCCAACATAGTCGAATACATTCTCGACGGCGTTAAACACCTCGAAACGGATATTGCTGCCAACAAGCTTGATCTTACCACGCCGGCTTTTACTCCGGATCAAAAAATAAGAATCAACAATCTTCTTAAGCTCCTTCATCTGTTGGCAACTCAATATCCCTACGACCCGCAAACGGGCAGGCTAATCTTCGAAGCAAAAACACTCCTTGATTTTGTGCACCGGATTCAAGCTGAAATAATTGATCCTAGAATTATCGCCGGAAAAGAATCCCGCCGAACAATAAATACCCTGTTAGGCCTAATCGTAAAACACTTAGATCAGTGGCGGACAGCGCTCCTGCTTAAAATAGTATTACCCCCGGGAAACAAACATACCCCTATCTGTTATCATCCTGAATTCTACGCTACGTATAAATTCAAGCCCTCTTTTCTGCCAGACGATTATCGCTCCAATTTCTTCTTTGAAGCGATGGTAAAAGAATTCTGTCCTTTCACCACGTTGATAGGATTTCATCCTTTCTCTAATCTTCAATCCGAATTCCAAGAAAAAAGATCACTTGCCGAACTAACTGCTGTCAATATCAACGTCGAGTTGCGTAATCAGATGGCTATTGAATACGCTGACAATCTCCGTGCCTTCAGGGTTCACGGCCCTGGAGAAAATAAAAAATATCCAGGTTCTTATATTATGGTCAAAGGCGGGCATCATCGCATGCGTACTCTCTTTATCAAATACCTGAAGGGGGAAGTAGATGGCAATCTTAAAGTGCTGATTCAATTAGTGAATCCAGACAGTTTTCCGCTCTCGAAAGGAGATCTTTTTTCTTTTATCAGCCAAGAAATTGCGAAACGGCATGAATTCCGGAAACGAGTTTAAATGTCATCTTTGCCCAGCGGAAACAAGGACAAAAACTCTGGGTCGTTAAAGCCTGCGGGAGGAAATATTTCATCAAAACTTTCTTTATCACATCCAACATCGCTTTGTTCTAAGAACTCTTTCACCCAGGCAAACGAGCTCGCTGCCGGGTAATAGCTATTGGATCGATTGTTGACGTACACGACGCTCCAGAGGATTCCTGTTCGTTCAAACTTTAATTCTCCTGCTGCGAGAACATCCTGGCCCTGGGCAACCTGAACGTGCTCATTGAGTGTTCCACCTATATACAAGAGCCCTTCCATATCTACAATATACGTTTGGGGGCGTTCAAAATCAAAACCAGCCTGGTTTTCTTGCAGCTGCTGTTCATGCCGAGCAAGTTCATCAGCCAAAACTAAGATTCGTCCCTTGGCGGATTGTGCTCTTTTGCATCCTTCGTCTGATCCATTATACCTATAGTGAAAATCAAAGTTGTCTTTACACTCTGCTAAGGCATTGTGAGCGATGTCTTGATACGGTTTGTTTGGATCCGTAACATAGGCTTGTAGAAATTCTTCTGCCCGGGGATCTCCAGTGTTGTAGAGATATTGTAGGACTCGCTGCTGAATAACTGGATTTGTTGTTTGCTGAAACAAATTAAGAAGGGGGAAAAGTGCACGGCTGTCACCAGTGCCGGCTAGCGTTAGGACTGTGTACTCCGCAAGGTCTTTGTGCTTCAGCGTTTCCAGAAGCAAAGGATATACGCGCCGGTCGTCTGTCTGACCTAGCTGGTTTACAAGATGAATTCTTTCCTGCAGGCTACTATCAGGATCGTTTAATCCATTTCCACAGTAGTGAATCAGTTCGCTGATATCCATGGGACACTTTTAACCCTTGTTATTTATAAATTATACTACTAAATAGTAAAAATTATATTTCCACAATCACCCCTTTCTTCCCTACATTAATCACTCTGGTCCTGCCAATTCGGTCCTCAATCCCATGTGTCTCATGGATATGCCCGCAGATGTGCACGTCTGGCTGGAATTGTTCAATCGCTTTCCGAACGCCTTTGTTGCCCGGAAACACTCCTAATCCCAGAATGCTCTCACTCGGCTGGATATGGGTGACCATCACTTTCTTTTTCACGTTCCTCAGGCTGTCATGGGCTTTTTGTAATGTATTGAACATATCTTCATGAGAAATCTGATGCAATCCCACATCAGCATAGCCGCAGCCGAAAATGCCCACATCACCTTTATGCAGCACGTAGCCATGCAAATTCTTGGCGCCGTAGCGATCGACAAGAAAGCCGATTTCGGCCATGCCTTCGTGGTTGCCGGGAAGGACTGCTACTTCCAGCCCTTTTTCCATGAACGGACCGACGAGGCCTTCCACGCTATTGGTATGTCCGGCGAGATCACCAGCGAGAATAACTAAATCCACCTTTTCGGCCGCTCCTTTTTCTGCCATCTTCTGCATCAAATGGCGGTCTTCGTGGATGTCGCTTAAGGCGAGTATTTTCATGGGCTTATAAAAGCGTGCTTACTTTAAAAACTTTTCTCATTATTATTTAAAAGTAGTGAAAATAGAAATATTTATAGATAGAACCACCGTATTTGTTTAGCTTTTGGAAGTGTATGTAATTGACTGATAGTTCTATCCTATTCAAAATTATAATAAACAGAGGGTATCAGTCAGACCACTACACACCCAAAAATGTTTGGTTTATTATGTTATTACTCATAAAGGACACACAAATAGAAAGCTTTATAAACTGGTGCTACTTTAAGCTTCGTATGAACTTTAAAAAATTACTGGCAGCAGGTTTGATTGGGGCATTGGTTGCAGGGGTAGCTGGATGTAAAAAGGAAACTCCTGCTCTTGAGGCTGTGGTTGAACAGACTGCCCCATTTGAAAGAACAATCAACGGACATTCCTATAAGTTTGAAGGGAATAAAGTTACAGAAATGACTTCTGATGAGGATAATCAAGCAACGTATGGTATCATTTCCGATGCTCATGGCGAAGCAGGAAAAGCAAGAAGGATTACGATATGGACGAACAGATTCTAGGGCGGATAAGTCTGAAATAAAAGACGTACTTGAAGCCGTTGCACAAATGGGATTACCAATTTTTGTTATTCCTGGTAACCATGAACAAAAACCTGATTATACCACAGCACTTGCAGAAGTAACAGCTAAATATGATAATGTTATTGATATGGTAAAGTTCAGAGTTTTTAATGGTGATGATGTTGATTTTGTGAGCTTACCTGGATACCAAGCGTTTAAGATTCCTGGAAGACAGTTTATTCCCGATAATGGGTATTGGGCAAAACCAGAATTAATTCAATCAACAGGTAAACTACGAAATGGTTTAGATGATGCTGTTGTTTTAATTGCTCATGGCTGTGGTAAAACCGCAAGTCCTGGTCCAGCAACCATTTATGGTGGCAGGGATGTCGGTGACGGGAATACTACTAAAATGATGAGAGAAAACAACATTCCGTTTGCAGTTTGCGGACATATCCATGAAGCTGGAGGATTAGCAGCAACTTATGATGGAAAATTGGTAAAGCAAGGCGAATGGGCGAAGCAATTTAGTGCTAATTTTGGTGGTCTTGAAGATTGGAAGCATCTTGATGGAAAAACGTATAGTGGAATGGCTGGTATTTTATCAGTTAAAGGAGATGAAGCAAAATTTGAGATGTTATACACACAGTAAGTCTCTCGTTCGTTAACGCCCGCCCCCCCAATAAATCTCTGGAAAATTTTGTTTAGTCTACGTTAGGTGATGTTTGTAATTTCATTCTTGTTTTCTTCTCTCGACTAAACGAAGACACAAGAAGGCCGTAGCCTTCTGTGCAGAAGGGAAAACTATCCCTTCTTGCAGCGCCGTCAAAGAAGTACAGTTCACTTTTAGCGATAAAAGCAACTCAAAAATTGAAACTAACGTCGCAACTTTACGAAGTTTTCTGGAGCGCCGGTTTCCCTCGTGGAGCAAAAATTTTGAGGCAACCCACAAAATTTTTGCGGAACAGAGCTGGAAACCAAGCGGAAGAAAATTTGGGAAATGTCCCGGGCGGAGGGACTTTCCGTAAAGTTGCTGTTAGGCGTCCCGACGACTGAAAGGAGGAGAGCGCAGCGGGGTGCGAAGCAAGTTTTTTCGTGGCTGGGAATGTAGTTCTTGCTGTAGTTTTGTGAATTAAAATGTGTTTTTTAGAAAAATCGTGGCGCAAATAAAGTTTTAATTTAAGTAGGATCCAAGTTTATGGACTTGAATCACATTCAATATTTTAAAATCATAAATGTTTTGGAATGCAGTTTTATACTCATCTACAAATTCTTTTAGTTCCGCCACTTCATTATATAAAATATCCACCAATAAATCATTTGTAACAGATCTAGATATTAGTATTACTCTGCCATCATTTTTCAGTTTTGCTGTTAGACTGTTTAATTCAGGGGAATGATTACAAGAAAAAAAGATTAGTGCCCAATGGAATCCAAATTTGCTAAAGTTGATTAAGAGTTTATATCCGAGAATTACTTTATTTTTCTCTAACCGTTTTATGTTGTATCTTACTCCTGTCGAGGAAGTTGCTAATTTTTTTGCTATCTCAATTGCTGGGTTTCTCGGATTCTTTGAAAGTTCATGTAAGATTTTTGTTTGAAGTGGGGATATTTTTGTTTCTTTTAAATTTTTGTTTTGAGATATATAAAAATTAGCTCTCTCTTTTTTGTTGAAATCAAATGAAAAGATATTGTGTTCCACCATATTTATTATAGACGCCTCTTTTATAACATCACTCAGAATTTCTTGTATTTCACTAACAATCTTGTTAAGTTCATACGGTGATTTGTAGAAAATTGAGAGTCCTAAGTCGTAATTTCCGAAAAAATCTGCAATCCATATAACCGAACTTAATTTTTCTATTTCTCTGATTTTCTGATGTAGCAATTCTTTGTTAGTTTTATTGAACGAGAGAAAAAAAACAGCATTAGACAAGCCTAATTTGAAGTAATCAACAACCAAATAATAAGAGAATAATTGATTCGTTTTGTAAAGATTGCCTATTCTTCGCGCAACACTTTGTTTAGAAAGGCGTATTGCTTTAGAGATATTAGAGAGAGATAATCTGCTATTCTTGTCCAATAATTCTATGATCTTCTTATCAAACTTGTCCATTATGGAACAAAAATAAGTATTTGTATATAAAATTATCTTTTAGTTCCGTATCTCTCTCAGACATTTTATATTTTAGATATGAATCCCTATAAATGATGTTGGGGCCATACAAAGCAAATAATGATAGAACAATAAGTTACCAAGGAAATAAGATATTTGTGCCTATTGGGGATATTGTTAATGTTTCTTACCCTACGGATGAAGTTGAAGACCGAGTGCGACAATTTAATTCTGATCCAATGTGGGGCAGAATTGCAAGAATCAACCATCAGATAAATATGGGCACAAATAATTATTTTGACAGAATGGGAGCTCTTTTTACTGCTCTTCCATTAACTACAAGAATGATTTCTTCTCCTGGAGCAGTGTATGGCAAAGAAGCAATTGATTATACCTCTGATACCTGTCCAATCACATTGAAGTGGTTCAAGCAAAAGAAAAACGCTTTTCTCTCCGAATCTTCTCAAATATACCTAGAATTAGCATTGATGCAGGAAGGAGTGGATCATGCTTATTCCATTTATAATTCATTTCGTAAAGAAGAAGCTGATGCGACACACTTGTCAGAATTCCATCATGTTGAATATGAAGGGAAGATTGATCAATCACAGAACAACGTAGTAGCTTTAGGTTTAGTAGGACGCATTCTTAGAGATTTGATTACTGATAATGAAGAAGATCTTGCATTTTTTCTCTCGGAAGAAAAGATAGGAAATCTTGGTGACCTTGCTGAGAATATCCAAAGAATTCCACAGATTACATTCAAAGAAGCATTAAACGCGTTATATGACGATACTAAAAAAGATAAATACAGAAAATTTACAATGAATGAAAATTTTGGTTCATGGGAAGAAATAAGACTTACCGAGATTTATGGAAATATGGTTGCAGTAAGTCAATTCCCATTACTTGAAGTTCCATTTTATCATGCAATGGTTGAAGGTGTGGTGGAAAAATGGACAGAACATAAAGTGGATATAATTAAAGGAGGAATACTTCATTGGAGTAACCCATTCCCCACACCAGCACAAGCTATAGAATATGATAGAGAGCGAAGTTCATTAGTCGCCGACAATACTGATTTTATCTGGCCTGGATACAGAGAGACAATCGGAAGTGGTCATAGAGTACGTTCCATCTCAGAACTTGAAGAGAAAGCACGAATCTTTAATCTTCCGCGAGAGGATTACCAACCCTACTTACAAAGCAGGGAACTACCTGGCTATGTAGAAACATCTGGGTTTGGCTTAGGTTGGGAGAGGCTTCTTCAGGGCTTACTTGAAATGCCATTTATCTGGAGTGCAACTCAATTCCCAAGAGGGCATACAACATTAAAACCATGAAAGAAACAACTGTTAACAAAGTAGGTAAAACACTAGATGATTTTCTTAGTTATAGGACTTATAATCCTGATTCAATGGTTACTATTGTAAATATGCTTGATCCAGTTGCAACAAAACGATTCTCAGAAGAGTATCTTGGAAATAAGACCGGATTGATGCAAGTAAATGGTAGTGTTGTAGATGGAGTTTATTGTGCAGTATTTCCGAGTGAAGATGTATTCGATTATCTTGCTACTGAAAATATTGCTGATGCTGTTCTTTTTGTAAAACATGCTATGGAATGGGAAGAGTTAGGACATGGATTTGTTCCACTGAAAAATGAGCAGCTAGAACTTTTAAAAGATAGAAAAATTTCGCTTTATTCTGCTCATGCACCAATTGATAATAACAAAACATTTGCACCAAGTGTATGCTTTGCAAGACAGTTAGGATATGACATAGTAGATGAATTGGCTGAAAAATGCAGAAATTATGGCTGGGTGCTTGAAGTTCCTCAGGGAACAACATATGACAAATTACATCAACGTCTTCTGAGAGCAACAGGTTTAAATGGCATTCAAAGATATTATCATCATGATCCTGTTAGGAGAATTGCAGTTACAGCAGGGGGTGGAGATTATATTCCTGCACTAGAACAATCACTTAGCAAAGGTTGCGATACTTATGTAACTGGAATACTGTTTTTTCGAGGTTCAGACTATGCAAGAGAGAACAATCCAATATTTGTAGAAAGATTAAAAAAAGGTGGACTTAATGGATTTGGTGCAAGTCATTATCTTTCTGAAGTAGAAGGTATCAAAACTTTAGCCGGTTTATTAAATAGTATTTTACCAGTTCCTGTGAGGTTCATTGAAGAACAGAATAAACGCAATAATCTTGAAGAGAATTGGGGGTTGGAATTATGACTACATCAAATCAAGAGGAAGTGCTTCAATACTTTAAAAGTAAAGCTTCCGGATATGATCTCGTAGAAGGGCAAGTTTATTGGAGACTTTCAGATCAATTGCTGTGGCATCTCTTTGATGGAAACATCCTATCCCAGTTGAATGAAAGTTTTCATTTTTTAGACGCGGGGGGAGGAACAGGGCGTTGGAGTGAGAAAGTTTTGCGAAGTTATGATAGTTCGACAGGGATAATCTATGATCTCTCTGCAGATATGCTTGAACAAGCAGAACGAAAAAGACAGAACGGTCTGGAAAGTCGACTAGAGTTAAGACAAGGGAACATTGAAAGAATGAGTGATTTGGATGATGGAACATTTGATTTAACGTTCAGTTTTCACAATGTTTTAGGATTTGTCAATTCACCACAAGAAGCAATAAAAGAAATGGCAAGAGTTACTAAAGAAGGTGGACATGTTGTTTCTGTCATTCCT
Source organism: Candidatus Woesearchaeota archaeon (assembly GCA_016185625.1). Taxonomy (GTDB): domain Archaea; phylum Nanobdellota; class Nanobdellia; order Woesearchaeales; family GW2011-AR9; genus JACPND01. The sequence continues at coordinate 46,593 of JACPND010000023.1, forward strand.
AACCAATATCATTGTATCTTCTTTAATTTAATGCTGGGCAGAGTAGAAGAAGCGGTATGTGCTGCAGAGAAAGGTAAAGGAAGATTTACTTTAGACATGCCCTATATGCACTTATTTACTCCATCAAATTTAAGAGAACTTTATCAAAAAGCTGGTTTAGACAACATTGGTATTTTTGGTTTCCCTGTAACTATCTACCCTGGAATGCAGGAAACACAGATAACTGGTTCTACTGAAAAAATAGAAAACCTACTAAAGAATAGTGACAATTACACAAACATTTATAAATTAGAAGAACAACTAAGTTCCAGAGGAGAGATTGCTGCCAGAGGCAATAATTTATTTGTAATTGGAACGAAGATGGAGGGACAAAAATGAAATATTCACAAGCGTTTATTTTTACACAAAAGGAATCAGATAAAGATATTGAATCGGTAAGCCATGACTTGACTGTTCGTGCAGGACTAGCTTATCAGGTAGCCGCAGGGCATTATGATTTTCTTCCGCTAGGTACAAGAGTGCTGCGAAAAGTTGAAGGAATTATCCGAGAAGAGATGAATAAATCTGGCGCACAAGAGATTGTGATGCCAATCATGCAACCAGCAACATTGTGGCAAGAAAGTCAGCGATGGAAAATTTATGGGGAAGAAATGTTTAAACTTAAGAGCAGGACAGAAAGAGAATTCTGTTTAGGTCCTACCCATGAAGAACTTATTGTTGATTTAGCAAGAGCACATGTTAAATCATACAAAGATTTACCATTTACTTTATATCAATTTGGGACGAAGTTTAGAGATGAGAAGCGACCTCGTGGTGGACTTCTGCGAGCCAAAGAGTTCGTTATGAAAGATGCATATAGTTTTGACATGACAGAAGAAGGCTTAAACGAAAGCTATGATAAAATGCGTGAAGCTTATTTGCAGATCCTAAGAAGAGTAGGTGTTACAGCAATTCCAACTGTTGCTCAAACAGGAGAGATAGGGGGCAGTTTTTCGGAGGAATTTATGGCACCATCCCCTGCAGGTGAGGATAAATTCGTTGTTGGTAAGGATGGAAAGGCAAGAAAACTTGAGGATATTGCAGAAGGAGTTGACGGAAGTGAGGTTCAAGTTGGTATTGAAATTTGTCATATATTCAAGTTGGGAACTCGATACTCAACGACAATGGGTCTAACTTACATGGATCAAAGTGGAAATCAACATCCTGTCATAATGGGCTGTTATGGTATTGGAGTAAGTCGTATGCTCCCTACTGCTATTGAACAAAACCACGATGATAAAGGAATTGTTTGGCCGAGTCAGATTGCTCCATTTGACGCTGTTGTAATTCCAATTCGTTATGACAAGCAGGAGGTTAGAGAACCAACAGATAAAGTTTATTCAGGATTGTTAGAACGAGGCTTTGATGTTCTCTTAGATGATAGAGATCTCTCACCAGGTGCTAAATTTAAAGACCATGACTTGCTCGGAACACCATACAAATTGATAATTGGCGAGAGAGGACTTAAAAACAACACTATTGAACTTGAACATCGAAGAGATGGTACGAAAGAAATAATTAACTTAAGCAATATTGTTGAAGAATTCGCCAAAAGAAAATGAGACTCTCTAAGCAGCTTTTTCAAGATAGGCTGGCCGTTCCTGATAATTGGAGAGATATAGATACTTACAAATTATTTGAAGAGTGTGGATTCGTTGAATTTCCCTATTCTGGATTTCCCCTATTTTTACCAATCGGGAAAAGAGTAATGGAAAATATTTGCGGTATTATCAGAGAAGAAGCAGAGACTAGCGGATTTAATGAGGTTTATCTTCCATTGGTTCAAAACCGCTCTTTTCTGGAATCTACAGGACGCGCTAATCTTTTTAAAAATGAGTTAATGGAACTGAAAGGTGGTTTAGAGAATTATATTCTATCCCCAACAAATGAAGAAGTTTTCTTGGATTTAGCACAACGAGGATTATCTTCTTATCGACAGCTTCCCGTAAGAATTTATCAAATCGCAGAAAAATTCAGGAATATAAAAAAAGCAAAGGGGATATTACGAAGCAAACAATTTCTGATGTGCGATATGGTTTCTATGGATGAAACCGAGCAATCTTTACATGAATCAGCATTATTGTTTGAAAAATTAGTTGATTCTGTATTTTCTCGAATGAAATTATCCCCGTTAAGAGTTGAAAAAAATGATGGAAAATATGTAGATTATCTCATACCATGTAATGAAGGGGAAACAAGCATCGCTTTTGATAGCAAAGGCAATACCCACTATGCAAGAGAAGGTGATAAAGATATTACTAAAGCATCAAGTGTTGCGATGTACTTTATTTTTGAGCAGATTAGAAGCCAAAATCCAACCTATCAATCTGACAGAGGAACCAGAGAAGAGATATATTTAGGAACATACGGGTTTGGGATACAACGATGTTTCCATGCGGCAGTTGAAATCTATAAAGATAATTTAGGGATAAATTTTCCAGATAGCATCAGACCATTTGATATTTCCATAGTTGTCATGGATCCGGACGATGCTGAACAAATGGCAAGAAGTATAAATTATTATAATTCATTATCTGGTGATGGAAGAAAAGTGATGTTAGATGATAGGCATGGAAAAACCCTGAAAGAAAAAGCTGAATTTGCTGATTTTTATGGGGCTCCTGTAAAATTAGTAATTGGTAGAAAAGAGATAGAAACTGGTTCTGTTACAATAAAGAAGCGAGGAGACAGGCAAGGAGAATTAATCAATTTTAATCAACAATTAGTGGAGGCACATATCAATGGATAATTGTCTTTTTTGTGGAATTGTAGAAGAGAGAATTCCTGCTTACAAGATTTATGAAGACGATAAGCATGTTGCAGTTCTTGATATTTATCCTGCTGTTCGTGGTCAATCACTAGTGCTGCCCAAAAAACATTTTGGAAGTTATGTTTTTGAAATGCAAGATGATGATTATATTGCACTGATGGTGGCTTCTAAAAAGGTAGCTAGATTAACTGACGAGAAACTAAAATCTTTAAGAACATGTATGGTGATGGAAGGTATGGAAGTTGATCATGCTCATATTAAATTGTACCCTATTTATGAAGTTCTTACTAACATCGCTTCTGGAACAATTGATTTAAACAAATATTCTGGGTTTATAAGTACCAAACACGGAGAAAGGATGAGTGGTTCTGAGCTTGAGAAGATATTAGCAAGATTTAAATAAAAGAATTAAACCTATCATATTCAATATGATTAAACCAAAAAAGCTCAAGAAAGGAGATACTATTGCTATTATATCCCCCTCTAGTGGATTAGCAAAACTATTTCCTCATAGAATCGAACGTGCTAAGATAGCATTGGAGCGATTAGGATTTAAAGTAAAACTATTTCCCACAACTTCAAAATTTGAAAATGGAAAGGCTGGAATAATTACTGAGCGAGTAAAGGATATTCATGATGCATTCTCAGACAAAAGCGTTAAAGCAATTATGTGTGCAATTGGTGGTTTATCTGCTAATGAACTTCTGGAAAAATTGGATTATGGTTTAATCAAAAAGAATCCAAAAATATTTTGTGGTTATTCTGATATTACTATTTTACATTGTGCAATCCAAAAAAAATCTAATTTTGTGACATTTTACGGGCCATGTGCGATGACCCAGTTTGGGGAATACCCAGAGCCACTGAAATATACAGTTGATTTCTTCCTAAAAGCAGTAGCAAATGATAAACCAGTTGGTATAATATCTTCTTCGGAAAAATGGACTGATGAAGTGTTAGATTGGGGGACTAAAGAGGACTTGAAAAGACCAAGAAAACTTTCTCCCAATTTAGGGCACGTATGGTTAAAAGAAGGCAAAGCTGAAGGCAAAATTGTTGGTGGATGTTTGTATTCTCTTCTTCAGGTTAAAGGGACAGAATACGATTTAGATTATGCTGATAAAATTCTTTTCATAGAAGTACCCGAAGGAGAAGATTTCACAAAAGGAACTCCATTATCTTATGTTGATTCACAGTTAATGGATTTGAGAAATGCAGGAGTATTTGATAAGATTAAAGGACTGATTGTAGGGGTGTCTTTTGGTTATAAAGAAAATGAACCAGATCAATTTAAAGAATTCATTAGGAACCATACGAAAGAATATAATTTTCCTGTTTTATTCAACGTAAATATAGGCCATGCTGACCCGATTATCACTATGCCACTTGGAGTTAAAGCAAATTTGGATTCTACTAGTAATTTATTTTCTATAGATGAATCTGGAACAGAATCATAAGCGCCACGATTTTTTAGTTTAATTCACAAAATTTGGACGAAGTGCAACGGAGTCGCTAAACATATGTTAGATACAGTTTCAATTTTCTGAGTTGTTCGTTTCTAGTTTAGCGAAAGCAAGAACGTCTACATTCCCAGCGAGAGCACCAGAGTGCCACGAAAAAATTACGCCTAACGTAGCAACTATCCGAAGTTGCGAGGCTCCTCGAAAACCCCCTCGTGGAGTGGAGCGAAGCGGAACGGAACAGAGCTGGGGTTTTCAGAGCTGAGCCGAGCAATTTGGGTGGAGTGAGCCGAGCGACCGACTTTCCTTTTTGGGGAGAGAGCGAGGCGAACGCAACCGGATAGTTGCTGTTATATTCCCCGACCGAAGCGAAGCGCAGGGAGTGGTCGACCGAAGGGAGAAGTCGTGGCTTGTAGTTTTTGGTGTAAAATAGTGTTTCGTCGTCCGTTTTCAGCACTGGCGCTCGGCGAGGCGCAAATGCGACCGGAGGGAGCATGCGCCGAGTAGAGACAAGCTTTTCGACCAGCGAGTGCGAAGCACCAGCGAGGAGAAAAGTTGGCCGTCGAGCCGCCAGTGTGTGCTGAAAATTTAACTAAAAATAAATCCCCAAAAACTACCCACGATTGAATATAACGTATGCAACTTTCCGAAGTCCCAAGGGTGCCCTCGAAAATTAGAGGCAGCCCACTAATTTTCAGAGCGGAGGTTAGGGTGGCACGAAGTGCTGGTGGGATTTGGGAGAGCGAGTTCTGTAGCCCGACATTCATTTTGGGGAGGGCGGAAGAACGAGCGAACCGGAAAGTTGCCGTTATCTTCCCCGACCGGAGCGAAGCGCAGGGAGCGGTCGACCGAAGGGAGAAGTCGTGGATTGTAGTTTTTGGTGTAAAATAGTGTTCCGTAGTTCGTTTTTCAGCACTGGCGCTCGGCGAGGCGCAAATGCGACCGGAGGGAGCATGCGACGAGTAGAGACAAGCTTTTCGACTATCGAGCGCTGGGCGCTTTCGAGGAGAAAAGTTGGCCGTCGAGCCGCCAGTGTGTGCTGAAAATTCAACTAAAAATGGATCCCCAAAAACTACCCACGATTGAAGATAACGTATGGGGTTTTGAGAAGTCGCCGCCACTCATTTCGTTATCAAATCTGCGGCGATTTGGGTGAGCCCCGAGCTGAGGGGCGAACCTCAAAACCCCTGTTATACGAGGTCGACCGAAGGGAGAAGCGCAGCGCCCCCGAGCACCGCAGACCGCAGTCGAGGAGCGGAGGCGTATGACGCAGGAACCAGCATCGTAATCCTAGATTAACACTTATAGTTTTGTAGCAACAGGGGGTTTTCCTCA
>JACPND010000025.1 GCA_016185625.1 Candidatus Woesearchaeota archaeon
AGACCAGAGACTTCCAGTGGGAAGCGAAGACCCCATGAAACTTTACTGTAGTCTGCCGTTGTGGTACGGTTTTTGGTGCATAGCGTACGTGGGAGCTGCTATGTGCATGCTTTCGGGTATGCAATAGGCGACAATGTAACACCACGTATTAAGAACTGTATCGCTCACCTCGCAAGAGGGACACCGGTTGGTAGACAGTTTGGCTGGGGCGGCACGCTGCTGAAAAGATATCAGTAGCGCCCAATGGTTGACTCATCCGGTTTGGAAATCCGGAGTTGAGTGCAAGGGCAAAAGTCAGCCTGATTGGAATAGAACCATAACGCATTCCAAACACGAAAGTGTGGCCTAGCGAACCTCTATGCCTTCTTAATGAGGGCTAGAGATGACTGAAAAGTTACTCTGGGGATAACTGAGTCGTCGCGCCCGAGAGTTCGTATCGACGGCGCGGTTTGCTTCTTCGATGTCGGCTCTTCCTATCCTGGCGGTGCAGAAGCCGCCAAGGGTGGGGGTGTTCACCCATTAAAAGGGATCGTGAGCTGGGTTCATTACGCTGTGAGGCAGTAAGTTTGATATCTGCTGGGAGTGCATGGGTGTCTGAAAGGAAGGATCTTTTAGTACGAGAGGAACGAGGGTTCGCAGCCTCTGGTTTACCGGTTATCCGATAGGGTAGGCCGGGCAGCTACGCTGTAGGCGATAAGTGCTGAACGCATCTAAGCACGAAACGCTCCTTGAAAAGAGACACCGTAGGACACGGCAAAAACAGCCGTTTGATAGAAGCGATGTGTACGCACGAAGGCAACGACGTGTTCAGCATGCGCTTACTAACGTCCATACCCTATTTTGTTGATCTGCATATGGCTTTTCATCTTTTTCTCCGCAAGGAGAGTTTTTTTTCTTTGTTTTTGGTCAGGTTGTAGCGGGAGCGGTGCACGTTCGGCGAAGATATTTCTCTTATCTGATTTTTGCCTACAGGTCTTCGCGGGAGATTGAAACATTGCTGTTGCTCTCAAAAGATTTGGGTTATTTGTTCAACGAATAGTTTACTAATCTCCGTGGTGATCTGGAAGTCTTCGTGAAGCGGTTAGTGAGTTACATGAAGTATTTGGAGAATGATTACATCAATTCAAACCGAAAGAAGGACTGGACTCATTTTTAGGGTCAGAAAATTGAGGCGATGGTGAAAGATGATTTAGGAAAGTTGGCATAGGGACAGTGACGGTCGGTCAATTGGTTTGCAGGTCGCAGTTCTTTTTCAGGAGAAAAGTTTTATTGTTCAGAAGAAAGAAGACAGAGCGAAGAAGAGCAGAGAAAGATTAGAGAAAACAGTCCGGCAGCTACGGATGTAAGGCAATTATAAAGTCACCTCTTTCCCTTTCTCATCAAAAATCCTAATGACGTTCACCGGACAATTTCTGGCTGCCTCTTTATTCTGGTGAAGATCTTTTTCATCAATCTCCAGTTCGAAGACTTCATCCTTCTTTTGTTTCTCATTTTGCTTCCCATCCACTAAATCCGCCTTGTCGTCAGTGGGATTCATCTTCCAGAATTCTGCTGCCAGCAGTGCGCAGGAGCCGACACTGATACAATTTTTCCGGTCGTAGATGATCTTATATTTAGGCATGGCGTATGATAAGACTGCTTTCTTTTAAATTTAATGTGATAAAAAATAGAAAATGACACCATCCGTGCAGAAGAACATATTGATTTTCTCAAGCAGATTATGAGGCAACATCCCCGCCGAAAGATTATTGTTATTGAAAACAATGCTAGTGTATCGACAATTTAATTTTACGACATTGCAGCACTGCGGTTGCTCAAAGGCGGTGTAATCTTATAGTGTGTTCCGCAACGGTTCTGTACTCAGGAGCACAGAGCTTCACACACTTGCCTGTTTCCCGATTTTCGCAACCAAGGCAGTGCTGCAAAATTAAATTGTCAGAGTACTATACCAAAGGACATAAATAATTCAAGTCACTTCGTTCGTGAGTTGCCTGATGGCAACTATACAAAAGTTATGTCCTTTGTATATAGCAACTGTTAATAATTGTCTAAACACGAGAAATTGGCGTGCAATTTCTGTGCCCATTGAAGGCACATCAGGCAAGAAACATCAAAGAATTTAAGCCGCTGGTCAAAGCAGAAATGTAAAGTATTCAAAAAAAACAAAACACTATAACCTCTTTTTTTATTGGAACATCTGTGCTTTAATTGAGAGAATTATCTATATGTTCTACATCTCCCTCGGCGCTTTTATCCCGAGAAGATTCAACCCATTCTCCAGCACTTGCCTCGTACAGTCAACTAACAATAGCCGCGCTTTCATGGTATGCGTCTGCTCGGAAATGACCGGGCAGGCATGATAGAATTCGTTGAAGGCGTGAGCCAGGGATACTAGATACTGTGCGAGATGATGCGGCTTGTAACTCTCAGCTGCTTTTACGATGACATCTGGGAATTGCACTATCAAAGTAATAATTTTTTTTTCCTCCTCGACAAGTGTTTCAAAGTGAGTTTTCGGTGAGGGACTAAACCCGAAATCGTCATGCGCTTTTCGCAGAATGGAACAGGCACGCGCATGCGTATATTGCAAATACGGGCCGGTTTCGCCTTCAAAGGAAAGCATACGCTGCCAGTCAAAGTCCACATCGCGGATGCGGTCGTTCACTAAATCGGCAAAGATGATGGCGCCGACGCCGACCTGCTTAGCAACTTCTTCTTTATTCCGTAACGCGGGATTTTTTTCCTCAATAATTTTGGTTGCGAGAGCAATAGCTTTATCAAGCACTTCTTCGAGAAAGATTACCTTACCGGTACGAGTCGACATTTTTCCTTCCGGGAAATGGAATAACCCGAAATCAACATGCAGGAAGGTTTCTGGTCGGACATTAGCTAATTCCAAAACTTTGAACAATTGCTGGAAGTGGAGTTTTTGCTCAGATCCTACGACGTAGATGACTTTATGGGGCTTATAGTGTTTAAGACGATAGAATGCAGCGGCCAAATCACGGGTATGATAAGTCGTGGTGCCATTGGACTTTCGCAACATGACCGGAGAGAGGCGATATTTCTCTAAATCCACGATTAATGCTCCCTCGGAAATCTTGGTGGGAACTTTTTTCTGCAGCTCTTTGATGGTCTTGTCAAGCAGATGGCTATAAAATGCTTCACCATGATAAGAATCAAAGCTGACGTCGAGAATATGGTAGATGTGCTGGAATTCCTCCAAACTTAATTCCCGGAATGATTCCCATAAAGCTATTGATTCTTTATTGCCGTCTTCCAATCTCTTGAATTCTTTTCTGGCTTCCTCTTCGAGTTGAGTGTTTTTTTCTGCTTCTTTATGGATTTCTACTTCTTTATGGAATCTGACATAAAGATCAAGCAGATGATGGATGGGTTTGGATTCCAATTCTTTCTCTTTCCCCCATTTTTTATACGCTACAATCAATTTTCCGAACTGCGTCCCCCAGTCTCCTAAATGGTTGACACTAACGACATTATAGCCTAAAGCGGTAAAGATTTTACTGAGAGAATTGCCGATGACGGTGGAGCGAAGATGGCCGATGCCAAAGGGTTTGGCGATATTCGGAGAAGAGAAATCGATGAGGATGGTTTTATTGCTTTTCTTTTGCGTGCTATACCCCTGCGTCCCATACAACTTTTTTTCGTTGAAGATAGCAGTGAGTGTCTGGGCAGCGATAACGGTATGATTGAGATGGAAATTCAGATACGGCCCAACGACCTCAGCTTTGGCGATATATGTAGGCAGTTTTAATTTCTGTTTAAGTTTCTCAGCCGCTTCGTGAGGTTTTTTCCCCAGCTTAAAACAGGGAAGAGAATAATCGCCGAGTTTAGGATCAGGAGGAGTAGCCACGAGGATATTGAGTTCTTCTTCCGGAAGGGGGGTATTTTTCGCTAAGAATTGGATGAATTGCTGCCTGAGGGTCATGCGTTTACCAAATTGAATAATCTTTATATATTTTGGGGTGGCGAAATACTTTTAAGGAGAGCTGCCAAAGTTACAGTATGGATCGCATTTCCTGGGGAAATTCAAAAGAGGTAGCTGATTTTGACCAGGCTCAGTTTGCAAAGTTTCGCGATCTTCCAGATGAAGAGATAAAAAATGCCTGTATGAAAGATGGACGGCTGTTTCACATCATCAGGGCAGAACACTTTGACCGTGGGTTCCTTGAAACTATCTACCAGACAGCTCATGCCACCAGAAAAATGGCCAAAGTTGATCCGCAATGGCTGGCAAACCTTCTTCCATACAAATCGATACTGAATTATTTTAATCAGCCCAGCAGCAGAACTTTTTTGTCATTCTCCATGGCCGAAGCGCACCTGGGAATGCAGCGCGAAGAAGTGCGGGATATCAAAACCTCTTCAGCTGTCAAGGGAGAATCAGAAAAAGATGCCCTGAGAACAGTCTCGTCATACTTCGATGCTCTGGTCGTGCGCCACCCCGGCGATGTCTACGACTTATTTGGCGTTTGGGTGATGAAGAATTCAGACCGCGAAATCACCGTGATTAATGCGGGATCAGGACAAGGGGAACATCCAACTCAGGGATTGCTTGATTATTATACAAAAAGGGAATCATTCCAGCGAGCTTTGGATGGAATGGTGGGCGTGTATGTGGGAGATTGCCTTCGCGGAAGAACTGTCCATTCTGATGCTAAAATCATGGCTCTGCACAAAGATGTGACGCTGTATTTTGTTGCGCCGCCCCATTTGCAAATCGATCCGGATACAGAAAAATATCTCCAAGCGAATGGTGTTCGCGTTCACAAAGTACACCAAGGATTAGAATACGTCTTTCCATCCCGGTCTATGACCGGTGGCGTAAAATTCTTGTAGTTTAACGTATTTCTCATAAAAGAAGACAAAAAACAAAAGCCGTTAGGCTCTTGTCTTCTTGCACTAGATTTGTGTAGCTTTAGCTATGCAGGGCTAGTTCATAAAACTTTCTGAGGTGGAAAAATGCGAAAAGAAAATCCTGTTAGATATAGCTCTG
>JACPND010000039.1 GCA_016185625.1 Candidatus Woesearchaeota archaeon
AAATCGGCTTCAGCGACGCAGAATGGGATTTCCGTCCCATTTGCGCAGAAGGGAAAGCTATCCCTTCTTGCGGCCTACTATCACTCACTTTTTGGATAGTGCCTTACCATCAAAAACTTTATAAGCTTCTCTCTATTCTTTCTATTTTATGAAAAAGAGCTGGCTGTTTTTGCTGACGTCCATTCTGGCTATTCCCTTCGCTCTGGCAGATATCGCGGAAACGCTGAAGAACGTCTGGTGGAAGATTCTCTCTATTGGCAACCTCAGCTTCCTGGGACTGTCAGACGGTTCAGTAGTGGTGGCCTTTACTCGCCTGCTGATCTGGGTTTTTGTCTTTATGGTATTTTTTGCCGCTCTTGTTGGCTTGGGCAAAAGTGGAAAGACATCGGGCATTTTCTCGTTTCTCACCCGCGCCCAGTCTGGTGTTATTGCCGCGGTTATTGCCACGATTACGGCAGTTTTCCTTCCGGGACAAGTTTTATTAGCTGCGGGTGTGGGCTGGGCGACGATCATCTCACTGATTCTCGTGGGCGGTCCGATCGTGGGCCTATGGTATCTGGCCTGGAACTGGCCGGAAGGAGAAGAAACCAAAGCCACGCTGTTCATTAAATTGCTCTTGTCAATATTATTATTTTGGATTTTATCTGCAATGAAATATCATGTAGCGAGGATGCTCTAATGGTTGATGTAAGTCCGGTGGTGGCGGGAACCGTCAACGAGTTCATAGATTGGGCGCTGTTCATTACGTTTATTATGATTCTGTACTATGGAGTCAAGCTTCTTCTGGCGGGCGGCCCGACCAAAGAAGAGCAGGAAGAGCAAGGGAGGAAAGTCAAAGAAAAGTTGGATGAGATGAAAGGGGGATTGAAAAAGGAGAAGGAAGAAAAGAAGAGAAGAGACCTCCTGTGGCCAGCGCACGGCTTTGCACAGAAAGCAGAAGAAGCTGCTGAACGATTACGTGATGACACATTAAAACAAAAAACAACGTCTGCGGTGTTGGCTGCCAAGCGGGAAGTGAAGAACATCAAATCAAATCTGAATGATCTAAAACAAATGCTGCGGGTGGCACGCCATAAAACCAAAGGCGAAGATCGTGAATATGTCGGATCTCTTTATAATTATACTGAGGCGATAATAAAACATTTTGAGGACAACATCGCAGACAACATCCCTAAAGCTACGCTGTCTGATGCGGATTGGAAAAGTCAAGTTAAAGCGGTAAAGGACTCCGCAAACACACTACGGGGATGGCTGGGCTATCTGATGAATTCCATTGAGACATATGTAGACGACGAAAAAAACATGGTTAAACTTACGGTACCATCAGCAACGGTTCACAGTGGAAGCGCATAATTCTTCATACACGTGTGTTTGTTGTTCTAATACTGTTTCAAGACTATAGAGGACTTTGAATAACCCCCATCTTGTATCAAATTCAAAGTACTTTTCTCTCATGACATTCCGAACTTTCTTTACAGAAAGCTCTGTCATCATATTTCGAACCTTCCTTTCGGAAGGCTTAGAAGGGTTTGAGGTATTTGCATAGGTTATTCAAACCCTTCTATAATTCTCTCACCGAAATGGGATAATATCTTAAAATTAAATATTTAATATCCTAATCTTATATCATCCGCTATCAATCAACCGTAAAACAAAGGAGAAAATTTTCCCGAAGTGCTTATTCAACCTTCACTTTCTGTCCTATAGCCTGTCCCGGTAATCCCGCATCGGCAAAAATCGCCCGCACTGCTCCTTTTCGTCCATGTAAAGCAGAAATCTTCCCTTTCAGCTCTTTTCCTGCGGGAGAAGTCCAAGTCACGGTCTTGCCGATAACTTTCTTGGCTTCGTCAGGAGCATCGGCTACTTTCAGAATCATCTGATAGGTATTCTGGGTATGCCGTCCCCGACGGAAATTCATGACGGTTGCGTCCATGGAAAGCGTAAAAGGCGGTTTATTTATAAAGATTGTTGAAGGTTTTTAATAACCATCCTCTATTGTAAATTGCTACTCAAAGAGTTCATGCAGTTTTTGAACAATCTTCTGAAAGGTTTCTTTGTTTATTCGACCAATCTTTTTAATCACCTTTGATTTTTCTATCTTGGCAATATTTTCTACCTTGACGCAGCAGATATCATGCAGCGTTCCCTGCTCCAGAGAATGCTGATCCAGCAAGACCGTGTAAAAATCCTTAGAAATATTGGACGTCACGCAACACACAATCAAATCTTGGGAAGTATTAAACAGGTCATTACTCACCACTAAAACCGGGCGTACCTTACTTCCCGAAAGATCAGAATATGGAAACGGCAGGAGTAAAAGATCTCGTTGATTCAGTACTTGCTCCATGTGCGGTCATCCTCTGGATTATCCCAGACTTTCGCAAAGGCTTTTTCACCGAGCGCAATCCAAGATTTTCGTTCTTCGTCTCGGTGTATTTTCTTCAGGAAATCAACTTCTTTTTCCAGAATGATCCGTCCGGAATCTTCGACCAGAATCAACGTTGTGCCTTCCTCGATTGCTAATTCTTCTCTTACGCGCTCAGGAATAACCACCTGTCCTCGCGAAGAGACTTTTATCGTTTCAATCATAGTAAGACTGGTAAGAACGTACTTATTTAAAAAACTTTGCATCGTGATATGCACTAGAATACAAAGTACAGCAGCTAAAACATTAAAAACTGATTCGTATCCGGTCCGAAAATGCTCAAAGGCCAAGTCGTTTCCGGTGATTTCCGCAGAATCGTCATGCGGATAAAAGCCAATGAAGGTGTGGAAATCGGCGAACTTCTGGTTATCGAAAACAATGAAAAAATCCTGCTTCAGGTGTTTGATCTTCTCTATGGCAGCCAGATCTCGCCGCAGAATCTGGAACTGGTCGCCGGACTTAATCTCGAAGAAGGGAACTTCCATCTGCTGGATCAGGAATTGCGCAACTATCAGTTAGCTCTTCTGAAACCTCTCCTCTCGATAGGACAACAAAGCAAATTATCCAAAAAACTGCCCTCGTTCTTCAGCACCGTCAGGGAAGTCACCAAGGAAGATCTTTCTTTTATCACCACGCCGCAGCATCCTTTGTTTCTCGGCAAATTGCGCAATGGCAGCAAGGAATTAGATTTTAATATCTATCTTCCGGGCAAAGACGTGTTAAGCCATCATGTGCTGATTCCAGCAAGTACGGGAAAAGGGAAGAGTAATATGCTCATGTGTATCCTCTGGGATCTGGCGTCGAAAGACTATGCCGGCCTGCTGGTGCTTGATCCCCATGACGAATATTACGGCCGAACGGGATTAGGATTGAAGGATCATCCGTTTAAACATAAGGTCAGTTATTATACGCCCAGCGCTCCGCCGGTCGGCACGCGTACCTTAAAAATCCATCTTTCTAAAATTAAGCCGGAACATTTCCAGGGCGCGATTTTTCTTACCGATCCCCAGCGCCAATGCCTGCATGCCTATCATCGCAAATTCAAGGAACTCTGGATCCGTGCCATTTTTGAAGAGCGGCACATCGACGGCGTGGCTTTTCACGAGGATACCATTGCGGTCGTGAAGCGGAAACTTATTTCACTGCTCCATCTCGATTTTGATGAGGGACGATTATCCTGTCAGGGCATCTTTGATGATATTGCCGGAGAAAATACCGTTGCCGACATCTGCCAGGAATTAGAGCAGGGAAAAATCGTCATCATTGATACCAGTTATTTCTCCGGTGCGATTGAAATTCTCGTGGGCAGCATCATCAGTTCGGAAATTCTGGAGCGCTACAAGTATTACAAAAAAACAGGACAGCTGCACGATAAGCCGGTCATCTCCGTTGTTCTGGAGGAAGCGCCGCGTGTCTTAGGGAAGCAAGTCCTGGAGCAGGGTGCAAACATCTTTGAGACCATTGCCCGCGAAGGCAGAAAATTCAATGTAGGATTGCTGGCCATCACCCAACTACCGTCAGAGATTCCCAAGTCCATCTTGGCGAACATGAATACCAAAATCATTCTCGGATTAGAGATGAATGCAGAGAGGCAGGCGGTGATCGAGTCTTCGCCGCAGGATTTGAGCCAGGATGATCGCAATATTGCCTCGTTAGATAAAGGCGAAGCGTTAGTGACCAGCACATTTACGCGATTTGCCGTGCCGGTAAAAATTCCGCTGTTTAAGGAGTTTGCCAAAGGAGAAAAATCAAACGTAAAGGTAGAGTACACTGGCTTTGGCAACAGTTGATTCTAGGTGTTATTCATAACATAAAAGATGTTACCCATAACCTATTTATCCCACCAAAAGATATATAAACTAGAATAGACACCTGCAAATTAAAATGGACATGTACAAATTAAAATGGACAAGATTGCAGGCAGAGATATTCCGGTTTCTCTGTATCAGGGCTGGACAAATTTTGAATTTAAGAGGCATCGCCAGACCATTAAAAGTATCTCCTACGGCAGTTTCCCATGCTTTAACAGAATTAGAAAAAGAAGGGCTGATAAAAGTTAAAAAGTCGGAAACCATAAATCTTCTGTCTATTGAATTTAATCGGGATAACCATAAAGCAATTCAGCTAAAGCGGGTTGAAAACGTAAAGATGATCTACGAATCAGGACTATCTGATTTTTTATATAATGGATTTCCGGGCTGCACCATCATCCTTTTTGGAAGTTATTCCAGGGGGGAAGACGCCTGGTTTAGCGAAAAAGACGAACGTAACTCAGATATTGACCTCGCGATTATTGGCACCAAAGGCAAAAAGGCAGATTTAACAAAATATAACCAATTGCTGGAGAGAAATATCTCTATTAACTTCTATAAATCATGGAACGACATACACAAGCATTTAAAGGACAATATACTCAATGGCATATTATTAAGCGGAGGGATTGAATTATGAACCTGCCCAAAGAATTTGAAGAATATGGAAAGCAAGTGGTGGAATTTACAAAGAAGATATATCCTAAATTAAAAGGGCGGGTCAAATAAATGAAACACACCTTTATCATCACCGCCATTCTCCTCGGCTCTTTCCTGTTAGCGCAATTTGTGGGACTGGCCATTCTCCATCAGTACATTGATTCAGAGAAGAGTGTTGAGGAAGGCAAAACCATATTCAAAGATTTGCCTATCGGCGAGCGCCCGCCATTGGAAGAGAAAACGTCATTTATTCCGACGATGATCGCTATTATTATCGGCACACTTATTCTGCTCGTTCTCATCCGTTATCATCTGATCTGGGTCTGGAAAGCCTGGTTTCTGATAGCCGTAGTGCTGTCGTTAACGATTGCCGTGGGCGCTTTTCTTCCGGCGATAGTTGCGTTTGCTGTTGCTGCGGTTCTGGGCTTGTGGAAAATCTTTCGCCCCAACGTCTGGGTGCAGAATTTCACCGAATTATTTATCTATGGGGGTTTAGCAGCCATTTTCGTCCCCTTATTCAGTCTCTTCTCCATAGCCATACTCCTGCTGCTCATTTCCGGCTATGATGCCTATGCGGTCTGGAAATCCAAGCACATGATTACCTTAGCAAAATCGCAGACGGAGGCGAAAGTCTTTGCGGGATTGTTCATCCCCTATCATCTGCCTCAGAAACGAAAAGAAGGGATACGGACCATTCCCGTGAAAGTCAGGACGGCCATCCTCGGCGGCGGCGATATCGGTTTTCCGTTATTATTTGCAGGTGTGATTTTAAAAGAATTCGGGGTTTGGCTTAGTCTGATTATTCCGTTCTTTGCGGCGTTGGGACTGGCGTTTCTGTTGTGGAAAGGCGACGAACGTAAATTCTATCCTGCGATGCCGTTCATTTCAGCGGGATGTTTTCTGGGATGGGGAGTGGTGTGGGCGGTGAGTTTGCTTTAAAAAACTGCACAATGTTTATAAATAAGCTAAAATTAGTTAAACTTAGGCGGATAACATGGTACAAGCTCTGGTCGAATTGGATGACAATACTAATCGAGTATTGAATATTGTTAAAGCTAAACACGGCCTCAAAGATAAAGGCGAGACTATACAATTCATTGTGTCCGAATATGTAGAGTTAGAAAGCGAGCCGGAACTTCGGCCTGAATTCATTCAGAAGATGCAGGAAATTGAAAAGCAAAAAAGCATCCGGGTTGATGATTTTGCCAAGCATTACGGGCTGAGTTGAGACGATGTACGATTTGGATATAAAAGACGAAGCCGATAAAATATTTCACACGCTTGCCAAAAAGAATCCGGTGCAGCTTAAGATTATCCGCAAGAAGATCGAGGAAATCCGTGAACGCCCTTTTGGGTATAAATTTCTCCGGAATCCTTTACATGGTTTTAATCGTGTTCATATCGATGACCATTTTGTTCTTATTTTTAAAATTGACCATCGGCTAAAAATAATCACCATCTACTATTACAACCATCATGATGATGTGTACCGATGGATGCCGCAGGAATAATCTTTAGCGGGTGTTTATTTTGGCGGATGTTTTCTGGGATGAATTGGAGAGGGATAAAAGTTGCGGATAATTCCTGTTAGTTTCGTCTGACCAAAGGGAAGACCTAAAATTTAGTGCAACGTTCCGAAGGAGAATCTTAGAGTTATTTTTTAGGTGCGTACAATAATATATTTAAACAGAGGGGATTTGCGTGATGTTATGAATCCAGTTCCAAATCCCATCATAGTAAACACTGGCGAACAACACAGAGTTTCAAAAACTATTGATGATTTTTTTCTTGAAACAAGGGATTTCATTCAAGAAAGATATAATGTGCAAGAACCAGAATTTGAGATAAAATCAGGGGAATTGGCATATCATTCTACACAGATAACAGATGATAGAATCACTTATTTGTCATATCGGGACATGATTCTTGCAAGTGTTTTTGAAACTCGAACTGAATTTAATTATGTTCGCTACACATTCTTTAGAAATTTAGAGGGATTTGGAGGATTAGCACCTAAAAAATAATTGAAACTAACAAATGTTATACGCAGTTTTTATTTACCAAAAGTATAACTTCAATACCCTTTCACCGGCGACCTCGCTTCGTACCCCGACGGCTGAATGACCAACCCGTCCTTCGCCGCGATGGTCGGCACTCCCGTGATCCGCTGCGCTTCCCGCGCCTCATTGATGGGATCAGCTTTCAGCATCTCCATCCCGAAATGGGTCATGATTGCTAATTTTGGCTTAACTGCAGAAATTATTTTTACTGCCGATTCCGTATCCAGATTTTTTCCTTCCGCCTTATTCCCCGGATAGGGCACATTCAGGATCAGAACCTCGCTGCCGCACAGCTGCTCCACAAGATCAGGAGTGAAGGAGGCATCACCGCTATATCCCACAATAGTTTTTGGAAAAAAGAGCTTAAATCCGACGGCTGAGGCATCGGTATGGTCCACCGCAAAACTGGTGATTTCTACCAGCTCAATCCCCACCTTATGGTCTTTCTCCAGAGGGATAATCTTCTCCACCAGACTCTGATGATAGGGCGTAATCATGCCCAGCGACGATTTGCTGGCCAGCACCACGCCATGCTGCTCCAATCCTGAATAGGTCATCGCTTCGATAAGGGCATTGAGATCATTGCAATGATTTAGATGATGATGGGAAACCAGGACAGCGGTCGTGTGCTGGGGATTGATGCCGTATTCTTTCGCTTTGTTCAATGAGCCAGGCCCGGGATCGAGATGAAATTGCAGATCTTCAAACTGCAGGATCATGCCGCCGGATGAGCGCAGTTGCTTTGTGACCACAGTCATGCTGCCGGCAGTGCCCAGGAAAACAATGCGAACCATGCATTTCTCATAGCCAGAGCATTAATAAAGATTGTTGTGGTGTAGTGGTTAACTCTCTGAATCTGAGTTTATCTCTCTTTGAAAATGAAGTGAAGCAGAATCATCTCCACAAAAACGTAGAATACGCTTCAGCGGAACGAGATAAGCCAAGACAACCAAGAACTATTCTTTCATCACCTCTTCTCTTCCTTCTGGCGTGATGTAGATGATTGTATTCTTTTTTGAAATATTTTGTTTCAATTTTTCTGCTATGTGTTGGTGCGGTGTTTTGTACGTTCCGTTTGTTGAATTCATAGCACACCGATCTCCAACATTGCCAGTGATCATGTAGATTCCGTGTCTTGATTTAAAACCACACCCAATTCCAACATCGCCAGTGATCATGTAGGTTACGTGTTTTGAATCAGAACCACACCCCTTTCCAACATTGCCAGCGATGGAATAGATTCCATCTGTTGAACCACAACCACACATATCTCCAACATCGCCAGTGATCATGTAGGTTACGTGTTTTGAACCCAAACCACAATCCACTCCAACATTGCCAGCGATGGAATAGATTCCATCTGTTGAACCACAACCACACATATCTCCAACATCGCCAGTGATCATGTAGATTCCGTGTTTTGAACCAAAACCACAACTCGCTCCAACATTGCCGTTGATCGTGTAGATTCCATTTGTTGAATAATAACCACACCGCCTTCCAACATCGCCAGTGATCATGTAGGTTCCGTATGTTGAACCCCAACCACACCACTCTCCAACATTGCCGTTGAGGGTATAGATCCCGTTTGTTGACTCCTGACCACACCAATCTCCAACATTGCCAGTGATGGTAAGTCGTATTGGCTTTTCTTTTGTTCCTTCCAGAAACGCACCAAGATAATCCAATGGCTTTGTGCTTTTTGTATTCAACTGAAAATCATTATGCCCGGCATCATAGCTGTTCTGTAGTAAGCTGTTGAGAAAGAGACCTGTTCTCTCTTTGTACTTCTCATGATTCTCGTGGATTACAGTACTCTGCAAGAAGGCATTTATATGTTCAGGATTAAGAATGTCGGTAAGGTCTGCATTTTTTTTGTGATGGTCACCATACGTTCTATCATCCAGAAATGCTTTATATTTTTCCAACAACGCAGAAAATGGATGCTCACCGACTGTTTCTATAGGTTTTACTTCTTCCGGCTTTTGCGGCTTCATACCACGAACTACATCGTCAAGTCCGCCGCCTCGCCGTAGTGCTGCAATCATTCTTTCATCACCTTTTCTTTTCCATCTGGCGTGATGTAGATGATTGTATTCTTTTTTGAAATATTTTGTTTCAATTTTTCTGCTATGTGTTGGTGCGGTGTTTTGTACGTTCCGTCTGTTGATCTATAACCACAGAAATCTCCAACATCACCGTTGAGGGTATAGATTCCGTCTGTTGATTCCTGACCACACAGATTTCCAACATTGCCGTTGATGGTATAGGTTCCATTTATTGAATACTCACCACACCCATCTCCAACATCGCCATTGATTGTGTAGGTTCCGTTTGTTGATTTATAACCACACCAAACTTCAACATTACCAATGATCCTGTACGCTCCGTTTTTTGAGCTAGCACCACACCCTTTTCCAACATTGCCGGTTATCATGTAGGTTCCATTTTCTGAATCATTGCCACACCCTTTTCCAACATTACCAGTAATCCTGTAGGTTCCGTTTTTTGAAGTAACACCACACTCATTTCCAACATTGCCGGTGATGGTATAGATTCCGTGTTTTGAATCCCCACCACACCGATCTCCAACATCGCCGGTGAGGGTATAGATTCCGTCTGTTGATTCCTGACCACACAGATTTCCAACATTGCCGTTGATGGTGTAGGTTCCATTTATTGAATACTCACCACACCCACCTCCAACATCGCCAGTAATCCTGTAGGTTCCGTTTTTTGAAGTAAGACCACACTCATTTTCAACATTGCCGGTGATGGTATAGATTCCGTGTTTTGAATCCCAACCACACCGATTTCCGACATTGCCGGTGATGGTATAGATTCCGTGTTTTGAATCCCAACCACACTCATTTCCAACATTGCCGTTGATGGTATAGGTTCCGTATGTTGATTTCTGACCACACCCATATCCAACATTGCCGTTGATGGTATAGGTTCCGTATGTTGAAGTCACACCACACCGATCTCCAACATTGCCCGTGATGGTGAGTGTGATGGGCTTCTCTTTTGTTCCTTCCAGAAACGCACCAAGATAATCCAATGGCTTTGTGCTTTTTGTATTCAACTGAAAATCATTATGCCCGGCATTCTGCAAGAAGGCATTTATATGTTCAGGGTTAAGAATGTCGGTAAGGTCTGCAGTTTTTTCGTAATGGTCACCATACGTTCTATCATCCAGAAATGCTTTATAGCGATCTAACAACGCAGAAAATGGATGCTCACCGACTGTTTCTATAGGTTTTACTTCTTCCGGCTTTTGCGGCTTCATACCGCGAAGTACATCGTCAAGTCCGCCGCCTCGCCGTATTGCTGCGATCATCTTTTTATCACCTCTTCTCTTCCTTCTGGCGTGATGTAGATGACTCTATTCGCATCTAAAATCATTCGAATAAATTTTTCTACTGTCGTTCTGTTCGGCGTTCTGTAGGTTCCGTCTTTTGAAAGAAAACCACACCACTCTCCAACACTGCCATTGATGGTGTAGGTTCCGTTTATTGACAGCCTACCACAATCATATCCAACATCGCCAGTGATCATGTAGTTTCCGTTTGTTGAATAAGCACCACAATCATCTCCAACATCACCAGTGATGGTAAGTCGTATTGGCTTTTCTTTTGTTCCTTCCAGAAACACACCCAGATTATCCAATGCTCCCGTGCTTCTGGTATCAACTTGAAAACCATTGTTCCCAGCATTATAGCTGTTCTGCAGTAATCTACTGAGAAAGAGACCTGTTCTCTCTTTGTACTGCTCATGATTCCCGTGGATTACAGTACTCTGCAAGAAGGCATTTATATGTTCAGGGTTAAGAATGTCGGTAAGGTCTGCATTTTTTTTGTGATGGTCACCATACGTTCTATCATCCAGAAATGCTTTATATTTTTCCAACAAGGCAGAAAATGGATGCTCACCGACTGGTTCAAGATGGCGTTCTGTTTCCGGCTGTTGCGGTTTCATGCCGCTAATTAAATGTTCAAGTCCGCCGCCTCGCCGTATCGTTGCTTGCATCATGTTCTTACTCCATATAAAACAAACTTGCCGGCCTCGGCTGTTCAGGTACTAACCGCCGCGCCTTACCGATAGCAAGATTGACTAAATCTTCCGGTTTGTCCACGGGAATGATTTGCGTGTTGGGCAAGGAGAGCTTGTCCCATTCTCCGGCATCGCTATGCCCTATCAGAAAGATGGTATTTCGTGAAACTACCGCCATTTGATTAATATACGCAATAACTTCATCGATGTTAGCAATATATCCATCAGTAATAATCGCGGTATCAAGTTTTTCGTACACGGCACGCATATCTTCTTTAAGTTTCACGGTCAGATTTTTCTCGATGAATTCCCGCTGCTGTTCTGCGGGCAGGCGTTCCACCAGTTGCTGATAGTCTTCTCCGCTTGTGTACATCCTTTCCAGCCTTCGATCGCTTCCCCGTTCTCCGATTTTTCGGATATATTCCTGAATCTTGGGAATGTTGATGAATGTCCCGCCGCCCCAATAGGCGCACAGCATCGAATAGACATCAGGAAGCTCCCGGGTGGGAAGCAAAAACGCCGTATTTACTGAAAAATTCATGACGCCAATTTCTGCCTCATTGGCATGATAGTTCCGTGCCAGAATAAATCCAGCCAAGCGTGCCTGGTCCAGCCACTTTCCGGACATGGAGCCGGAGGTGTCTTCACAGATTAAAAGATTCGGCACTTTGAAGAGCTTATCTTTGCGTGTTCCTGCTGCTTCTTTGTATCTGGTAGTGATTCCCGGAAGTATTCTTCCGCCGGTAGAGTAGGGATTTAATCGCCGCACCGCATCGCCGACATGGAACCGCTCTTGCCCTTCCGGAAAGGTATCCTGAACATCAACAACCAGTGGTTTTTTATGGATATAAAGCCCGTATGTTCTTGACAGCCGATCGTAATATGTGATTTGATCATCATGGAACCCTAATTCTGAACTTTCCAGTCCCGCCTGGCGACTTTTTCCTGGTTTGCTGGGCTGGTCAAATCTTTTACCGGTTTCTCTTTGCACGTAGTCTCTGATCTTCCCATACCGCTCTTTGCCCCACTTTCTGATAATTTTATCGAGCCCTCCCTCAATTTGGTCGTCAGAGAAATCACCGACGTCCGGCGCATCGGCGATAGCTGGCCCTAACAGTTTTTTCAGGACATCTTCAGGAACTTTTGGCAGGCGTTCTTCTAATTTTTGTAACACCCCATCCACAATCGTGCCAAAAAGGACAAAGTTGGGAATCTCGCTGGACATATCGAGATAATTGATGGCCAGCAATTCTTCGAGTTTTCCTTGTAAATAAGGATTGTCTGATAGATCAACGCCTAAATTCTCTTTCCCCTGATGTTGGTAGTATGCGGTCAGGAGACGATCAACGGAGTAGGTGCGCAAGGCCTCGGCCACGTCATCGGCATTAACGCCGAGAAATTTCAAGAGTTCTCGCACCGGTGCGGAAACAATGCCCATCTGTTCTGCCAAGGTGTTCATGCCCCGGTATAACTCCCGAATATCCTTTCCTCGTTCCCTTTTCAAGACTTGCGGAAGATTGTCCATGATATCCACCCAGTAGGCTACTACGGACTTGGCATGCTTGCCAAACTGTCCTTCGGCAAAATGGCCGAAGAACATCAAGACATCACATTCTCGTGGATAATGATGATAATGCCCAAATTCGTGTTTCAAGACGCCGCGCACGGCAATATCCTGCGGAACGGCTGCTTTTTCGTGAAGGTCATCGAGAAAGGTTGTGGCCATATGTGTCCGGTTTGTTCTGAAGTCAAAATATGCCGTGCCGCAGCCCAGTTTTTCTTCTAACGTAACGTCAGTCTGAACGAGGGGATGGTAGAACTCGTCTAAGACAATGGGAACTTGTTCCTGTACTATTTCCTGCCATGGACGTTTGGTCATGTTATCACTTCTTCTCTTCCTTCTGGCGTGAGGTAGATGATTGTATTCTTTTTTGAAATATTTTGTTTCAATTTTTCTGCTATGTGTTGGTGCGGTGTTTTGTACGTTCCGTTTGTTGATTCCAAACCACACCCATCTCCAACATTGCCGTTGATCGTGTAGGTTCCGTCTTTTGAAAGAGAACCACACGTCTCTCCAACATCGCCAGTGATCATGTAGATTCCGTGTTTTGACATCCAACCACAATCTATTCCAACATTGCCGATAATCGTGTAGGTTACATTTATTGAATAATCACCACAACTACTTCCAACATCGCCGTTGATGGTGTAGATTCCGTGTGTTGACATCGAACCACACTGACCTCCAACATCGCCGTTGATCGTGAGTGTGATGGGCTTTCTTTTTGTTCCTTTGAGAAGAGTACCTAAAGAACAAAATGGTTCTATGCTTGTTGTATTCAGAGAGAAATCATTGTTCCCGGCATTATAGCTGTTCTGCAGTAATCTACTGAGAAAGAGACCTGTTCTCCATTTGTACTTCTCATGATTCCCGTGGATTACAGTACTCTGCAAGAAGGCATTTATATGTTCAGGGTTAAGAATGTCGGTAAGATATGCGATTGTATTGTATCTTTCTTGCTCAGAATAATCATTTTCTTTATCATCCAGAAATGCTTTATAGCGATCTAACAAGGCAGAAAATGGTTGCTCGCCGACTGGTTCAAGATGGCGTTCTGTTTCCGGCTGTTGCGGTTTCATACCACAAAGTACATCATCAAGTCCGCCGCCTCGCCGTATTGCTGCTTTCATGATGGATCATCTTCTCTCGTTATTCATCCGGAAGATATACTCTTTGAGTAAGGGATGATCCACTTGATCTGGATTCGCCAGCAGCTCCAGAACACGTGCCCTCTGAGCTTCTGTTAATGGATGCTCCACCGGCTGGCGATGAGCCATCTTGTACTCCGTGATGAGTAAGTCCAGGTCTGCTTTCACTTTCCCATAATTTTGCTCAATGCCGCCAACAACCCGCGACGCTAAATACATCTCTGCAGTCATCCCGTATGGTCCGGGACGTTTTGTTCCTTCGTGCTTCGCGCAGAAGTCTTGCGTACATTGTAACCGATGGCCCAGCGCATGAGGAACCATCGCCATAAGATGATCCTTGGTGACTTCTGGGTCCTCAAGCAGATAGGCCAGTCCCTTGGCGTACAACTTCATGCTCCAGGTAATTGCCCGCGGCGAGGTTCCATTTTTGACGCACGTACTGGCAAGATCTTGGGCATGATTGCTCTCATCAACGGGATCATTGCTTCGTTTTCTTCCATAGAGAGGTGTCGAATTTAACTCAGCATCAATCATCTGCAGAAACACCTGCGCTTCTCCGCGGAGAGGCCGGTCACGGATTGCCTTTTGTACTGCTTTTTTCTCTTCTTCACTCAATACCTGCGCACCAATATCATCATTGTGCAACTTGGCAACATAGCCTTCCCTTTCTTTCTCTATTAACGTAAGCTTTTCTGGGACATCTTTCGTTTTATCATTAATAATGCCAAAGATTTTTGAGGTTAATTCATCATCTCGGAGTTCGCCAATATTTTCTTCTGCACGTTCAATGTCCTCTTCATACGTTGCGCCGATGTATCCAGCTTCCAGATGAATTGCAAACCTATCTCTCATGGGCGGAATAAGGATATGATTCCCGTCATCGGGATGGTTTGCGGTGGCGATAAAGGGCATTTTTCCCTTATACAAAGTGGCGTTGAGATAGGTAAATCGGCCGGTTTCGATGATATTGAGCAGCTCGTCTTGTTTTCCCGCAGGAAGCCGGTTCATTTCATCAACAATACAGACCGGCAGATATGCGCCCGATAACCAAATGACGCGCTCTTCTGTGGTAAGTTTGGAAAAGTCCAGCCGTGCCAGCATCGTTTCAAAGGTCTGATCCGGATGCCCCTGAATCTGTGCTGCTTCATAAAGGTCAAAAGGATAGCCGCTCAGCACTGAGGCTACCACTTTGGCTGCTGTCGTCTTGGCAAATCCCGGCTCGCCGACAATAAGTGCATTTTGGTCCAGAACATAAGAAAGTGCCAACAGCGTGGTATTCCAATGCTTGATTTCTTTATGTCCGATGGTTCGACATTCAGGATCAATAAAGAAATCTTTACCTATTAATGCAATGTCTTCTAAGAGTGCTGGGTGTGTTTTTATCGGCTCACTCATGGTCTTCACTCTCCTGGAAAAGCCTGCTCAGGGCAAGCTCTACGATATGGCTTTTGTTTCTGAAAACACGATCCTGGAGCTTCGACTCCATCCTCTTCAGGATATCTTCTTCAATGCTCACGGAAAGTTTTTTCTTCATCGTATAGTAACTGACATTAATACCCTGAGAAACTGGAAGTTTCTGGGGCACAGAAATTGCACGCCAATTTCTCGTGTTTAGACAATTATTAACAGTTGCTATATACAAAGGACATAACTTTGTATATCTTGGGCTATGCACAAGACTTGAAATCCGCAGATTTCATTGATTATTTATGTCCTTTGGTATAGGTTGTGCGAAATCATACGCTATTTATAAATGCTTCTATATATTTAGTACTCTAGAGTAGTATTCAAACTTATCAGTCCAAGAAAAAAAGGGGGGGAGCGGAAGGCCTTGAAGTGGTTAACTTTTGTAATATTAACAAATTTGCAGTATCTCCGAAGGGGATTGGAGAAATTTTCAGAGATGGTGAACAATTTGGACGGAACGAGGTGCAACCGAGTGAAGTCGGTTAAGCCCTGTTATGCTCTCCCGTTAGGGATTGATTTTTAGTGCAACGTTCCGTAGCGAAGCGGAGGAAAAATTCAAAGTTGAGGATTTGTCGTATTTAAGCACGAAGTGCCTTAAAATGAAGTATTTAGGGCGGGAAGAAAATGCTTTATTAAATTTAGAACTCTTTTCTTTTAACTCTCATGAGGATTGTTAAGCGTTATGTTAATAACTTTTTTCTTATTAAACCAAAATAGATATTCCTTTAATAAGACCTTATTTCTCTTAAAATGGCTTTTAACTAGTGACATACTGAATTAAACAAAAGCATCAAATAGTTAAACTATACTAGCCATATTAAACAAAATAACGGAACATTTAAATACCTGTGTTGCCTTTTATCTAATATGGATTCACGAGAATTTGAGAAAGCTTTTGGAGTTACCAAAGAAAGAGAAGACCCTAAATGGGGAAATCACTTGGTTTTTGTACCGAATAAACTACCCCCTGAAATTAGATTCGATAAGCAATTAGCTTTGTCTATTTCTAGATCTGATGCGAAATTGGGAAAACTTTCTGGTGTGGGTCTTTTACTCCCTAACCCAAACTTACTGATTATGCCCTACCTAAAAAAAGAAGCGCTTATGAGTTCTAGAATTGAAGGAACAAGGATATCATTGTCCGAACTTTTGTTATCTGAGGCGAAAGGAACTGATGAAACTATTCCGGATGCATTTGAGGTTGTTAATTATGTTCACGCAGTACGATACAGCCTTGATAAGGTTGAAAAGAGTCCTATTGATTTAGAATTAATTAAGGAAATGCATAAAATACTTATGAAGGGGGTAAGGGGAAAAGATAAACTTCCAGGGGAGTATAGGGATGTTCAAAATTGGATTGGACCAAGGAATTGCACTGTGCAAGAAGCTACTTTTGTACCTCCTGGTCCAGAAGATGTAAACCAATTAATGAGCGATCTCGTTTCTTATCTGAATTCTGATGACGGAATGCCCTTGCTGATTAAATGTGCTTTGATGCATTATCAATTCGAAACGATTCATCCTTTCTGTGATGGAAATGGTAGAATAGGAAGGGCATTAATAACACTTTATTTATGTAAAAAGAAACTCATGATTAGACCTCTACTTTATCTGAGTGGTTTCTTCGAAGCTAATAAAAGAGAATATGCTTCTCTTTTGCTTAAGACAAATAAAGAGGGTAATTTTGAAGAATGGTTAGATTTCTTTTTGGAAGCCATAACAGTACAAGCAGAAGACGCACTCCAAAGAGCTACTAAAATTCAAGAACTTAGAGAGGAGTATAGAAAGATAACTCAGGATAAATTCCAAACGTCGGCCCTTGCAAGACTAATTGATGAATTATTTGTAAATCCATATATCACCATCACCAATACTGAAAGATTATTGAAAGTAACTTACCCAACAGCAAAAAGACTTATTGAAATATTGACCCAATTGGAAATCCTTAAGTTAGCTAGCAAACAAGAAAGAAACAAAGTGTATATCGCTCATGAAATGCTTAGAATAATGGAAGTTTGAATTTTCTTCCTGCCAATTATTTTAGACAAATCCTCAATTGAGTTTAACAATAGTTTTCAGATCGTGCCTGCACTGCTGGATGCCGTAGTCTATAAGACCTCTGTATTTCAGCAAAGAAAAGAACGGAGTATATTGCCGCACTGGAAAATGCCCGCCGTGGGAAAGTGGAGGCTATTGGTCAATTTCTGTCCAAAGAATATCTGGAACAGTATCTATTTGAACTTTAAAATATCTTACTCAGGCATCAGTCAAACGTTGCGAGCGCCCTACCACCGGTCATAGACCGGGATGGCATGAACGGGCGCTCGCCTAAGAAACAAAGCTGGCGATGGTTTTTTGAAACCGATTTTTCACTTGTAATTCACCATATTTTTGATTCTGAATGTA
>JACPND010000030.1 GCA_016185625.1 Candidatus Woesearchaeota archaeon
CATTCAGAATCAAAAATATGGTGAATTACAAGTGAAAAATCGGTTTCAAAAAACCATCGCCAGCTTTGTTTCTTAGGCGAGCGCCCGTTCATGCCATCCCGGTCTATGACCGGTGGTAGGGCGCTCGCAACGTTTGACAAATTATAATGAAAAATAAATTATAGTGAAAGATATAATTTAAATAATATCCTCTTCCGCCACGACCAGAAAGTCTCCCGTCGCAATCACAGCAGAAAACGGAATCAGGATGCTGTTGTCTTTAGCTCTTTCCAGTTCCAATTTCTCGGTATAGGAAGTCGGATTCCGCAACAAAAGATGAATCAGTTCACCCGAACCAACTTCAAAAATCAAGTCGCCCACTTCACCAAACTTTTTTCCGGACTTGGACACTATTGTCTTCCCCAGCAGTTCTTTAGAATAATTCTTTTGTTTATCCTCCATGATCGTCACCCTCGTTTTGATAATGAGCTTCGATACGAAGTGAGATATATAAAGTTTGCGGTAAATGATTAGATAGGTTAATAGATATAGAAGGTATTAGTTACTAGCCATAGAAAGTACTGCGCACATCCCATTTGAGCTCCCGAACCGCGTTTTTAAAGGTTTTTTCATCCATCCCTCTCATCCAAGCGCTGCGCATCATGGTTTCCACCTGGCGCTGGATCTTCTCAAACAGCCTCGCAGCGTCCCGGTGGCCGCCTTTCTGGATATGCCGTTCTAGTACGGATCGTTGTTCCTGAAATCCGGCTATAAACGCGGTCATGAACTGTTCCTGTGAGCGGACCGTGCCGACAAAGTTAGGCTCCTGCTGAGTCGAGCTTTTATTCGCTTTGGTATAGGCTTTTAAGAGAGCTAACTCAAACTCCATCAGAAAGTCTTGAGTAATCATACTAACATGGAAATAGTTGAAATATATAAACTTTGAGAAAGATTAATAAAAAAACAAGTGCCTTTATGTTCTATGTGGATCCACAATCTCAATCCCGCCATTCTTGACCTTGGTCCCGCAGAAATCCGCTGGTATGGATTAGTCTATGTCCTTGGCTTCTTCCTCGCCATCTGGTGGCTGTTGCGGGCTTCCAAAAGCGGAGCCATAAGCCTGACCAAAGATGAAATCTATGACTTAGTTTTTTATCTGATGCTGGGCGTGATTATCGGCTCACGGCTTGGCGAGATTGCCTGGGAGCCAAAATATTATCTCTCAGATCCGCTCAACATTCTCAAAATCTGGCAAGGCGGGATGAGTTTCCATGGAGGATTTGTGGGTATTATAGCGGCCTGTTGGTGGTATTGCCGCAAGAAAAAGCTCAATTTCTGGCAGGTGGCAGATATTTTATCTGTCCCGGCAATCTTCGCGTTGGCGTTAGGAAGAATCGCCAATTTCATCAACGGCGAACTCGTCGGCAGAGTCTGGAACGGAAAATGGTGCGTGGTCTTTCCGCAGTATGATGAGCAGTGCCGGCATCCGAACATGATCTATTCTTTTTTTGAGCGGATGGCGGTGTTTGGCTGGCTGTGGTGGCTGAGTCTGAAAGAGAGGTTTACGCCCGGCTTTATTTTTTGGAATTTTGTGTTTTGGGAAGGCCTGGGACGGATTCTGGTGGACTTTTTTAGGGAAGATATTTTATACTTCGGCTTCAGTTTAGGCCAGTGGTTTAGTCTGGTGATGGTATTGGTGGCGTTGTATGTGTTCCTCAAGAGATATAAAGAGGACTGGAAAAAAGTGTTTGGAGGTCAACCATGAAGAAAATAATGATGTTGGTGTTGGTAAGTTTGGTATTGGTGCTTTCAGCGTGTACAACAACGGAACAGGCTGCGCCAGCGAAAACGGAAAAAGTGACCGCGACGACTGTTCCAGCGACTGCTCCGGCAACCGCCTCAGCACAAATCCATCAAGTCGTCATTGAAAACTTCAAGTTCAGCCCGGCCGATCTGGAAATCAAAGCTGGGGATACCGTAGAATGGGTAAATAAAGACGGCGTGGCGCATACGGTGACGCTGGGAAATGGCGAATTTGATGAGAAAGTGTCAGTTGGTGCGACAGTGACGCATACGTTTACGGATGCAGGAAATTATGCCTATCACTGCAGCTTTCATCCGAATATGAGGGGAAGTATTGCTGTTTCATAGAAAAATTTATCTTCTCTTATTTTTTTCTTTTATCATGCTCAAAAAACAGCTCCGTGTTTTAGGATTGGATGATGCGCCTTTTAATTTTGGAGATCGTGGCGTTTTCGTCATCGGCACGTTTTTCCGCGGCGGGGATTTTCTTGACGGCGTTCTTTCGACAATGATTGAGGTCGATGGCGAAGACGCCACCATTAAGGTCATCGAGCTGGTGAAGAAAAGCAGATTTAAATCTCAATTACAGGCGATTCTGATTGATGGCATTGCCTTCGGTGGGTTTAACGTCATCAACATCCAGGCCCTTGCAGAAAAGACAAATATTCCCGTTATCGTCGTCGTTCGGAAAATACCGGACTTTCAGAAACTGGAGAAAACGCTTAAGCGGTTAGACATGGAGAAAAAATATCGGTTGATGGAAAAAGCCGGCACGCCAAAAGAATTGCAAGTTAAAGATGGAAAAATATTCTATCAGGCTGCGGGCATTTCGTTAGAGAAAGCCGGGGAAATTCTCAGAATCTGCTGTACCCGGAGCTATTTGCCCGAACCGATCAGAGTCGCTCATTTAATCGGTGCCGGCATTGTCAAAGGAGAAAGTAAGGGGAGAGCCTGAGCTCACGATAAAAATACCAAATATCACTTCGGCAATTCCTGTATCCCGGTAAGCGTCACTACACCTTCTTTTGTTTCCACATTTATCTTTACCAGATTGTTGATGACAATATCATTCCCGCGAAGATAATAGGAAACATTCCTCAACTCCTTGATGCGGACTTTTTCAACTTTGGGAATCTCTACCACTTTAAGGGGAACTTTCGCCTTTAAATGAGGATTGTTCTCGTCAAACAAGCTGATCATGGCCGTCCAGGGCCCGTCGCGATCTTTCCCCGGCTTGCGGCTGATGACCACGCTTTTAGAGGCATACGTTTCCATTTCTTATTTAAAGAAGTTCTGATTTTTAAAGATTGTGATATATTTCTTCAGATGGAGATAATAGGAGAGTCCAAAGCCGGCGGCAAAAAAAAACAAGCTGGCCAGGCGGCTCGCCCAGAAGTTCCCTACCCAATACCCTAACAGGAAGCCGATGATCATTAAGATAAACGGTAAAATCGGTTCTTTATAGCGCTTGATGTAATAAATCCTGGCGGCAACTGCTCCCGCCAAAAACACGGAAATGAAACTGAGAATAGAGTTTCCCATAAATACCGAAAAGATGAAACCTATTGCCAGCAGCGCCAGCGAAGCAGATTCCACCCAATTTTCATGTAATTTAAGTTTCATGCTATTTCTCTGAACCGATGAGGATATAGAAGAGGGCGATAACGGTGCTGATAACAATCGCGGTAATCAAGCCCCAGGTGGTTTTGCTGAGCAATAGTGCGCTTCCGAGAAGAGCAATGAAGATCGAGAACACATAGAGGTTGCGCGAGCCAAAGAAAATGTTAAGGCCATCCAATTGCGGGAAGGGAAGCAGGGTACAGAAAGCCATGATAAGGTTAAGGATTACTCCTTTGCTGAAGAAATAACTATCAGGATTATAGTATAAACCTACAGAAAAAAGAATAGCCAGAATTAAGTTTCCCCACATCCCCCACATGCCGATATTGGCATTGTCGAAATGTGAAAAGCCGTAGCGGAATTCGCCCAAGCGCTGGCGGACCATGAATGCGGCGCTGATGCTTCCAATCAAGACAAGGGGGATTATTCCTTTACTTACAAATGCCAAAATTAATGCTATAATCAACCCGGCCCACCAGACTTTGAAATCGGCTTTATACCCTTCTTTTAAGGCATATATTTTCTGGCAGGAGATACGGAAGAAGAAGGTGATGGCGGCGATGATCCCGACGATGAGCAGATGGATCAGGCCTTGGGAGATATTGAATTGGTCTGCACCCCAGTCGCGAAAAGAGAAAATGACGGCCGTAATGGCGATGGCGGGAAGTATTCCCTGCAGCTCTTCCTTGCTGAAGCTGAAATATTCGATACAACGAGCGACAAGTTCTTTCCAGCTGGCCATATAGGGAAGAATGGTTTTAGGTATATAAAAATAGCGGTTTACGGTATACATCTATGAAGATAAGATTTCCTTTTGCATCATCCACAGACAATATGTACTATCTCCCCGCTGCACGTCTTCCCGCAGGAGCAAGGTAGAGTTACTGGGAACAGGCAGGTCTAATCCTTTTCGCGTAATAAAAATAACTTTCCCCTTTTTTTTAAGGATACTATTGGTCTGATAATAGAGTTCATTGATTTTGTTTTCATCTTTTTTGGTGATGTAAAAGAACACTGTGTCAAATTCTTCTTTCTCAAACTTTAATTCTAGTTCATCTAAAGCGTAGCGATGGATCTTCACGAGATTCTGCACACCGGCGATTGAGGCATTCTTGCGAAAGGCGTTAAAAGTTGGTAAACTCTCCGCCACGGAATGAATAATATTATTTTTTTCTGGTAATGTAGGCAGTGAAAGGGATTGGAAGAGAGGGAAATGTGAAAAAGAATACTGCTGCCGAGGCGACTGCACAGGTAAATCATTCAGATATGTTGCTGCTTCGATCGCCATCGTTCCATCCTTTACCCAGCAGAAGAGGATGTTTTGTTTTGGTTTGATTTCTGCTTTGCGGAGGAAATAGTATGCCAAATCTCCTTTCATCGAGGCCTGGCTGGTAAAGACGCGGTAATACCTTGAATTGAGATCAAAACCAGCTAAATCTACGCCGAGATAATAATGTTGGTTGTTGTAGAGCAAAAAAAGAGTTATCTGCGGTTTTTTGAAATCAACTTTAGGAGAGAAATTTTTGAGTTCAGAAAACAGAGGCGCGAAATAAAGTTTACTGATGCGCTGCCGCTCTTCTTCGCCTTGGATGCCTTTGAGTTCCAGTTTGAAAGTGGTGTTCGGGACAAAAAAATCATTCCAGGGAAAGATGGTATTGAGAGCTGGTTCCATACTCTTGGAGACGAGGGCGCAGATCCTGATAAAAGAATGTCCTTTAAAGAGAAGTTTCAATGCTTCTTCCGGAGAGGCATCGAATTCGACGGCCTGTTCGGACGCAACCGCATTTACGTCGATTACTTCTTTGATTTCTTGTACAGCCAGCTGTTCCAAGCCAGGATTGACGTAGGCGAAGAGTTTCATGACGAGGCAGAAATGAGGGCTATTTATAAAATTGAGGGGATTTCAGCTTTTGCGTTTTCCATTTAAAGTCAGTATCAGCATAAGCTTAAAACGCAAAAGTCTAAGGGATAAGTGCGAGAGCCGTCACAGGAAGATGATTTGGAATAAAAAAGTGCGGATTTAGAGTGGTTTCTTCAGTTGTTATACAATACAACACATTAATTAATTTCTTCTCTTTTTGTTGTATAATACGACAACAAAGACCCCCGCTTTCAGAAGATGAACTATACAACAGAAAAGCTTAAATATTGATACTTTGTTGTACTATACCTATGGATGCCAAGGCGAGAATACTGGGAGAGAATCTTGAAGAATACCTTGAACTAGGTAAACTGGCTCTGCATGAAGGCAAGTTCAACTCAGCAGTTATGCTTTTCTTTAAGGCCGTTTGTGCGGCAGTAGATTTGTTCATTTTTGAGAAGGAGGGAAAAGTGCCTTCTTCGCATACGGATCGTTTTAGAATTGTGGAGCAGCGATATCCCGACTTATACGAGATTCTCGACACGGATTTCCCATTTTATCAGGATACCTATTCTAAGAAAATGACAAGAGAAGCAGTGGAGGTGCTACGGGAAGATGCTTACCAGATTGCAAAAAGACTTGCGGGACGAGAGAAAAGATAAGACTATCTTTGACTTGGTTCTTTACGGCAGCTCGGTTAAAGGAAAAACAAAGCCGGGAGATGTTGACCTAGCGGTTATTTTCCGGAGCGGAACCCTGCGGGAACGCCTGGAGAAAGTACAGCGCATCAAAAGGAAAATAACGCTGCCGCACAGACTAGATATCAAAGCCCTGCTCTGGGAAGAATTGTTTCAGGAAGAATTTTTCGGAAGAACAGGTCTATTCCTGGAAGGAATCAGCGTCTGGAGTGGAACACCTTTCTCGTATCGCATCGGGTTTGAAGGAGCGGTATTGTTTTCATATGAACTGCGGAACAAATCACATACAGAAAAAGTAAAATTTAATTATGTGCTTGGCGGTAGAAACGGTAAGGGAATGCTGGAGAAACTGGGAGGAAAGCGCCAGGCGCCGGGAGCAGTGATGATTCCGATGGCCAAAGCACTGGAATTTGAAGAGGTATTGCAGACACATGGAGTAGCGTACTCCAAAAAAAATATCTTGGTTCAGATGTAGAATGTTTGCTCTCTGGCTTCTAGGCGTCAGTAGAAATTTGAAACTTTTAGGAATCTGCGTCCCTTAATTCAAAATCAAAGTCCGTGGTGACGGCGTAAAGGGTTGGTTTAGTCATTTTGTGCGCCCATAATCTTCCATTGCTCTTTTTTCAGCGCGCATCAACATGTTGTCCCGCAGAAGATCACGCATACTCTGTTCGGGATCGGGATCGCTGTTAGTGAGTTTTCCCCGCTGAACATACGATTGGACCAGCATCCGCCAGAAAGTTTCTTGTTCCCATTGTTCTTTGATTTTTTGAAGTCCAGCAGAGAGATCAGTTATCTGAAGATTGGTGTATTTGGCATCGCTCGGGTCTAAACGGGCTTCATATCCTATAGCCCTATCGTTGGTGAGATGTTCCGTGGCATAGAGTGTAAACAAACCATGAACGCCATACTTCTGGGCAGTTTGTGCCAATCGCTCCGCAATGTTTACATTAGCATTGACAATTCCTGCTTCTGCGGACGTGTCCAGCACTAAAAACAGCCGTTCCTGGCCGCCGGCATCAAATCCTTGATAGATTATACCATTAAAAGCTGGTCGTATGTTTTCGCCGATATGCTCTTTGATAAAGGATGCGATACTGTCGTCTGTTTGCTTGCAGTATTTAGAAACCGAGCTGGTTCCCTTCTCCCAGGAATTCACTCCCATCACCACATCTCCAAACATATCGTGGCCCCAGCTGTGTGTTTTTACGACAGCGGGGCAGAGGCCAATTTCATACTGCTGGTCCTCAAGGTATTTGGCACGCTCCGCAATCTCGTGTTGAGCAAAAGCTTCGGCGATATGTTTTGCTACAGACCCATATCCTAGTTCTGGATTCTCGGTTGCATAATACAGAATCACGGGCACTCGGCGGCATACGCGTTCAAGCCCCATGTTGTTTACGCCAGCTTCCAAGGCGGCTCGCTTTTCTGCAGCAATTACGTCGCCCCGAACGTCCTCGGGAAGCAGGTCAAAATTGCTTCGATAATCTTTTCCTTCGCAAAGATTCTTTCGAGCAGCGATATGAGTTGGATTGGCACAACCGACCAGTTCACCCGGTATTCTTACTTCATTGTACAGATTTCGTTGGTTTATCATCCGCGGCGTTCTATCTAACTGCTCGTAGAAGAATTGCAGGTAGTTGTCCGCTGTGTGTGTTTGGTCTGGTAGCATTTGAGGGTTAAAAAGAGAGCTACTTTATAAACTTTTCTATTTTTTAGTTACTGTAAAGTAATTACAAAATTTTTAGATCTCCCGTTTCGGGCAGAAGATCACTCCCACTCGCTCCATTCTCCGACACCACCATCGCCGCGGCCGCAATCGTATCCTTCTCATCCATGCGCATCACGCGCACCCCTTGCGTCGCCCGTCCCACTTCCGAAATGTCCTTGCACGGAATGCGGATACCTTGTCCCAGCTTAGAAATAAGCATAAGCTCTTCGGTACCGGTCACCAGCATCACGGCAACAACAGGACCATTCTTCTCCGTGATCTTGATATTCGTCACGCCTTTCCCGCCACGGTTGCAGAGTCTGTATTCAGACACCGGCGTCCTTTTACCATAACCCTTTTCCGTAATCGTCAGAATCTGCTTAGTCTCATCGGCGGCCAACATCCCGACAACGTAATCGCCATCGTCTAATCGAATCCCGCGCACGCCAAATGCGGTTCGTCCCATCGCTCGTACGGCCTGCTCATGGAAGCGGTTCGCTGAGCCCAGGCGGGTCGCTAAAATAACTTCATTCGTTCCCGTGGTATATTGCACCCCGACCAAGGTATCCCCTGCGTCAATCTGCAGCGCCCGGATGCCGCCTTTCCGTGGATTGGCAAATTCGGATAATTCCACCTTCTTGACCGTTCCTAATTTTGTCGCCATGAACAAATAGCCTTGAGTGAAATCCCGCACCGGAACAATGGCTGTGATTTT
Organism: Candidatus Woesearchaeota archaeon; assembly: GCA_016185625.1. Taxonomy (GTDB): domain Archaea; phylum Nanobdellota; class Nanobdellia; order Woesearchaeales; family GW2011-AR9; genus JACPND01. Next base: position 8,388 of record JACPND010000030.1, read on the forward strand.
TTCTTCTGGAGACAAATCCAGCAGATTCGCCAAATGTTTTCCTTTGGCGATTCTACTTCCCTCAGGCACAGTATATACTTTCAACCAATATAATTGCCCCTGATCGGTAAAGCAGAGCAGATAGTCATGCGTAGAGGTAATATACAGGTTGGAAACAACATCTTCTTCTTTCATGCCGGTGGCAATGACTCCTTTCCCGCCGCGGCGCTGCGTCTTATACACCTCTAATGGCAGACGCTTGATATAGCCTGAACTGGTCAAGGTCACGACCACGGTTTGCTCTTCGATCAGCCCTTCCACATCCATCTCCTCATCTTCATTGCCCGGGAAAATCTTGCTGCGGCGTGCATCGCCGTATTTTGTTTTTATTTCCTGTAATTCTTCCTTAATGAGGTGGAGAACTTTTTGTTCCGACGCTAAAATGTCCTGATATTCCTTGATTTTCTCTAATAAATCCAGATGCTCCTTCCGGATTTTCTCTTGCTCTAACGAAGCCAATTTCTGCAGGCGCAGATCGAGAATGGCGTTGGCCTGAATCTCAGTAAGTTTATACGTACTAATTAAGAAGACACGCGCATCCTCCACCGCCTTACTCCGTTTAATCCCGGCAACAACCTCATCAATGTTGTTCAAGGCAATAAGTAAACCGTCCAAGATATGCACGCGCTTCTGCGCTTCGGCTAAATCGTACTGAGTACGGCGGACAATCACATTTTGGCGATGGCCGATGTGCTGCTGAAGTAACGGTTTCAGCCCCAGAATTTTGGGCTGGTTGTCCACGAGCGCTAACAAGGTTATGCCGAACGAAACTTGCAGCCGGCTGTACGTATATAATTGATTGAGCACCACGTGCGGGTCGGCGTCTTTTTTCAAATCGATGACGATGCGAATTCCTTCCCGATCCGATTCATCGTTGATATTGCGGATGCCGGGAATGCGTTTCTCTTTCACCAAGTCAGCAATCTGTTCGATCATCTCAGACTTGTTGACCATGTAGGGAATCTCGCTGACGATAATCTTGTCACCTTCAACGGCACAGACCGCTTTGATGATAACTTTCCCCCGGCCATGCTGATAGGCATACTGTAATCCCGTGCCGCAATAGACTTCTCCGCCCGTCGGGAAATCCGGCCCGGGCACGATTTTCATCAGTTCTTCCGTCGAAACATCAGGATGATCAATGATGGTAATAGCGGCATCACAGACCTCATTCATGTTATGCGGCGGAATGTTGGTGGCCATGCCGACGGCAATACCCGTTGATCCATTGACCAGAAGATTGGGAAACTTGCAGGGCAATACGTCCGGCTCTTTCAGGCTGCCATCGAAGTTGTCGCGGAAATCGACGGTGTTTTTGTCGATGTCGGCAAGAAGTTCTTCGGCTAAGGGCATTAACTTTGCTTCAGTATATCTTTGTGCGGCCGCGGGATCCCCATCTAAGCTGCCAAAATTACCTTGTCCTTTCACGAGCGGATAGCGAAGTGAAAAGTCCTGAGCCATCCGTACCAAAGCGTCATACACTGCGATATCGCCGTGGGGATGGTATTTTCCCAGAACCTCTCCAACGATTCTCGCACTTTTCTTGAACGGCTTATTATGATGCATGCCCAAGTCGTTCATCGCATAGAGAATTCTCCGATGCACCGGCTTTAACCCGTCACGCACGTCCGGCAGCGCTCTTCCTACAATCACGGACATGGCGTAATTGACGTACGCCGTTTTCATTTCTTCTTCGATGACGCGAGGGATGATTTTGG
>JACPND010000034.1 GCA_016185625.1 Candidatus Woesearchaeota archaeon
GAATTACAAGTGAAAAATCGGTTTCAAAAAACCATCGCCAGCTTTGTTTCTTAGGCGAGCGCCCGTTCATGCCATCCCGGTCTATGACCGGTGGTAGGGCGCTCGCAACGTTTGACGTTCCTCCGTTCCTGAAAGAAATTCCTTTCGAATGCGAAAAGGAGTATTTGGCGTTGCATGGAAAATTAAATAGGCTGACCCTTTATTTCGGGCCGCTCAGGAAGGCCGAACGCAGCGTCGTAATTTTGCCGGAAAAGAAACGATTGCTGTCGACAGGGAAAGTTGCTCGTGCCGTAAAAAGTGTAGAGAAGTACAGATATATTTATGATGTCAATCCGGCAGTAGTGCAGGCAGAATTGTTCGGAGAAATCGATTCGCGTCTTCATCTGTTTCAGTTTGAGAATAAATCGTATTTTTTATCGGCGGTGAAAATATCTTCCCCCTTTGTTAAAGCCTATCGAATTTTATCTGTGGTTGATACTTCAGACGCTAAAAAGATTGAAGAAGAGCTGCAAAAAATAGGGGCGGGAAAAGTCATCTTACGATATAAGATTGACCCGCAGGAGTATTGGAAGGAACGCAACAGATTGGAACAGAAGCTCCATGGCAAGAAAAAAGTGTTATTATTTAAGTTTGAGAAGGCGGTCCTGGCAGAGGAAGTTTAGTTACGTTTAATTGATTGCCTAATTTATGTTTTTTAATCGTTCTTGGTTTTTTTCAGTAAAAGTAAACACAAATTTTCTGCCAATCTTGATCATCGTTAAATATCCTTTCTCTGTTAAAGATAGAAGATCATTTCTTGCAGTTTGATAAACAACGTTATACGTTCGAGAGACTTCTTCAAGGGTAAGAATCTTTCCAGGATTGCTCATAAATTCTTCCAGTATGTTTGCTTGTCTGAAATTAATCTCTTTTACTTTGTTTAACAATATTCTTGCTTCTTAAAGTATATGCTCTCAATAACCACTGTTGAGCGCCATAAATAGTAGCTAAAATTAATAATATTGTCCATTTAAGAGTCCAGTCAATAGGAAGCAAAAGAACAACCGCTAAAAGTACTCCTAACAAATATAAACTAACGTGCATTGAAACAACATTCATTGTGCCCAGACATTATTTTTCTTTCTTCTCTTTGTGCACGTAACCATTAAATCCATAAAGAAAAATCAGCCCGCCACGGGCAAGATCTCAAATTCTTCCCCGGCGAAATGATTGTATTTCACCAGCGCCTGGAGGCACTGCTCATAATTCATTCTTCAGCCTCTTCTGCGCTGCCGGTGCTGGGAACCGCACTTTTAGAAATGATGAACACGTCCCCGATGGACTTGACTAACTGATGCGGAACAATCACGCCCTTGGCACTGCCCAGAACTTTACTCAAGAAGGAATTCTTGGATGCCCGTATCTTCCAGCCAAAAACCTTATTGCCTGCGACGATGGCGTCTTCGATATCACCAAAATAATCGCCGTTGTCGGTAAACACTTTAAGATCATACGCTTCCGTCACTTTTTTCATTTTTAACATAGTGAACCACCTCAATGGCTGAGTTTCTAGTGCGTAACTTTAAATACTTTTCTGTTATCAAGTATAGTAATGGAAAATATACACCTCCTGGGCACGTCGCATATTGCGGTAGAGAGCATTAATGCTATTAAAAAGTATATCCTAGAAGAAAAGCCGGATATGGTGGCGGTGGAATTGGATTTGCCGAGAGCGGCAGCCTTATTTGAGGAGAAGCGGAGAATACGTTTTCGGGACATGGCTAAAATTGGTTTTCGGGGGGTTGCTTTTGCCAAAATTGGCCAGTATGTGCAGGAAAAGCTTGGCAAATCGGTCGGCGTCGCTCCCGGTTCGGAAATGAAAACGGCTATTGAAATGGCCCGAAAACAACATCTGGAGGTCGCTTTTATCGATCAGCCGATACAGATAACGTTGCGCAATTTTTCCAAAGAATTAAGCTGGAAAGAGCGTTTCCGGTTCTTTTGGGATATGCTGAAAGGCTTGTTATTTCCCAAGAAAGCGATGAAAGAATTAGGGCTGGATACGATGGATTTGCGCAAAGTGCCTTCTAATCATCTCATTGAGCAGATGGTAACGCAGTTGCGAAAGCGCTATCCCAGTGTGTATAAGACGCTGGTGGAGGATAGGAATAAGTACATGGTGCGGCAGCTGATCACATTACAGAAGGAGCATCCGGAGAAGAAGATTCTCGTGGTCGTGGGAGCGGGGCATGAGAAAGGAATGAAGGAGATGTTAAGGAAGATTGAGGTGGTAAGGTAGTTGCAGAGCGCAAGGTATAAATATATTATAAGATTTATCATACGTTATGGCTGATGCTGTCATTGATTCGATACGGTTTTTGGGTGAACACTCTTCTGTAATCCTCCCAGTGGCATTGGTATTATTTGCCGAAACAGCGTATTATTCGCTAAAAACTGCTCAGCATCGAAAGCAAAAGGAACGAGAAGAACTTTCAACATTGTTGCAATCCATCCCCTCAGAGCACCAAGGATCTGTTGATAGCATGTTGGATTATTTACAACGACAACCCCGTGATGATGTTTTTTATAGAATTCGAGACCTGAGAAAAGAGTACCATCTTTAAGGCTAAAAATGAAACGAGATTTCTTTCCAAAAACCTTATAAAACAGCTTTATTTTAACCTCTTTGGTAGCAGTGGCAGGAAGCAGCGGGTCGCAAGGCCCAGGAAAGTCCGCCCACCAGCTTGGCATGAGCACATCATGCCGGCCACTCGAAAGAGAAGGGGAAATCCCTTGGCTCTGGCTTCAGAAACGACACGTCCGTATCCGAGGATGATATGGCGACGGGTGCTGTGAAGCGCCTCAGTTAATCCTTTGACGTTGGATACGGGACCGATGAAACGGTGAATCCTTGCTGGATGAAAAGTCCAGAAGATCCGGAAGGCAACTTCATGGATCTGGCCGGTGCAAGTCTCGCTTGAGACGCGCAGTAGAATGCTTCAACAGGCTATCGCTGTTCACTGAACAGTTCGGGCCTGACAGAAGGCGGCTTATGCCCACTCTACCTTTTTTTTTAGAAAAAGATGGAGTAAAAACCTAACAGACTTAATTACCCAAAACCGAATTATTTAAATACCTGTGCTCTATACTTCTTAAAAATCAGCAATGAGGTGTTGACGATGAAAAGACTTAATCTTTTTGGAATATTATGCTTGCTCTTCGGTGCTTTTTCCGCTCAATTTGCGCTGGCAGCCGAGCCTTGGGACACGATCAAAGATATTGTCACGCTCAAATTCATGACTAATTTGGGTTTTCAGTCGACATTAGACCCTTTTGAAGGGTTTATCCGTTTTATGCTTCTCATCTTGTTATTCACGATATTCTTCAAGCTGGCAGAGATGATTAAACTGGGTCGTGGAGCTGCTTTTGTTATTGCTCTGTTCATCTCTTTAATATCCGCTATTTTCATCCCGGGAAGTGTGCTGGTGGCGGCAGCGGCTTCGTATAGCACCCTTGTTGCGCTGGTTATCCTTGGCGCCCCCATTTTATTGCTGGTGATGACGTATATCTTTCTCAAAGAGCATCACTGGATTCGTGTGTTTGTGATGGTGGTGTTAATCTATATCCTTTATCAAATGCAAAGCCATATCAAGGATATCAGCACTGGAGTTGGCATTTCATCGACACATTTTGCAGCCGTGATGGATACTGTTGGCAGTTTTATCTCTTGGGTTTATATTGTTGCTTGGGCTTTGGGCATCTGGGCGCTGTTAGCAGCTTTGGGCAGCATGGGCGGTTCGACAGAAAATCATCCCAACTGGCTGCGGCATTTTGGGAGAAAAGTAGCGAGTAAATTCACAGATACAGAAGCGGGGAAAGAACTTCGTCATTCGCGACGGGAAGAAACACGATTGCTGAATGATTTGGCAGTGGAAAAAGAAGAAGACGAACTCTTGAAAAAAGCTGCTGGCGAGACTGCAAGATATTCACAGATTGCCGTTACAGAAATGCGTAATACTGGACAAATCAATAGTAAAAGCCACCTGCAGTCATTGGGCGATGCTCATGGTGCTGTAGCAGAAGCGATGAAAGCGATTAATAATGTAGCGCATAAATGGAACAGAACGCAGCGCCGGGAGATGAGTGAATTCCGCCGCCTGATGAAGGCACTTATCGACCGTAGCGTTGATGTGGAAAAACTTGAAGCGACAGAAAAGATTTTGCTGAATCATTATATTGAGGTTTCGAAAAATGTGGCATTAGGGAATAAAGCTTTTTCTAACATTGAAAAACTACAGAAAGAAATATTGAAAGATGCGAACGCTGGCTATACTGCCGCCAAACTAGGAGATACTGATCCCTTGGATACTAAGACAATCCCTGCGCTGCAGAAAGCCTTTGATAAACTGGCTGGAGAGATAGCTGCTCTTACCACGGCATTGAAAGACGCTGAGCTTGCAGAAGCAAAAGCAGTCACTGTAACTGCAAGTCTGGCTGATATAATTAAGAAGGGATGGGTTGTGGAATAATTTTCACAATCCTGCTTGCCAGCGTACTGGTTTAGGTAAATAAGTATAGCTAATGTGTCAAATATTCGAACATTATTCTACACCTTTGCTTATTAGTAATTGTGAACAAATGTTCGAAGATAATTCACCATTACTATCTTACCATAGGCACTATCCGTTTTGTGAGTGATGGCTAGGCCAATAAGTGTCTGACCAAGAGAACTATCTGCTCAAGTTAAGGTCCGAAAACTATGAATAATTACATGAGTTGTGCAGCTTGGAAAAAATCTGGTTTTCGGTTGGTCAGACGGCCAGCCATCACTCACTTTTGGGATTGTGCCTCTTACCATAGAAAGTAATAAAAAGCTGAGCCCATTCTTACCGTCCCCACCTATGAATGAGTACTTATTCGAAGCACAAGAAGAGCTTAAACGTCTGGAACATCTCGTGTACGTCAGTTTGAAATACACACGCACTGTTGATGTTTTGGAAAATGCCCTTCATCGAGTCGTCAGCACGTTTGATTTGATTATTTATGGCTTTCTGATTAAAGCCCAGGAAGAAGGGAAAATGACAGCCATCCCTAAAAGTCCGGCTCTCTGCGCCACAAAATTAGGCGAACTCTATCCTGACGATGCAGAACTGCAGAAATATTTGACTTTCTATGCTTTTGTCAAGAATGTTCTCAAAAGCAAACATGGAAAACGGGAAGAATACCGCCGGCACGTCACCCTGATTGTCGAAATGGACAGGGCTACCGCCGAGATAAACATCGACAATCTGGAGAACTGCGAGAAATTCGGGCATGCGTTCTTCCATTACGCTGCACAGAAGATTGAAGGGATTGTGCCGGAATAGAGCCAAATAACACCTTCTGTGACGTTCCGCCATCAGGTCTGTCCAGAATGGAGAAGAAAGCCACCCTGGCCGTTTATGGTGCCGAAAATAAGCCACACTTCTTGATGATTTTCGCATCTGTTCCTGTCCAACTAGCGTAGCACAATGAACCTCTTGGCCAGGCGGGCAGGCTTTCTGGACAGACCCTCACCAGCAAAAACATTATATACTTCCTTTTCTGTCTTCCCACCTATGACACGCTTTATCGGCTTCGTCTCTGGAAAAGGAGGCGTAGGCAAAACCACAGCTACGGTCAACGTAGGGTATGCCCTTCATCAGTTAGGCAGGGGGGTTCTTCTCCTGGATGCCAATTTAGTGACGCCCAATCTGGGGATTCATTTAGGTGTCGTCGATCCGGCGCATACGCTTAACAAGTTTCTGAGAAAAGAAAAAAGCCTGCATCAAATACGCTATGTCCATGATAGCGGCCTGTCGTTTATTCCTGCATCGCCGTCCTATATCGAATTCCAGAAGACTAATCCCCAGCAACTGACGGAAATCTTTGAACATCTGGATAATACTATTGATTATGTACTTGTGGATGCCCCCAGCGGATTGGGATTTGAAGTCAGCCAAGTCCTGAAAAATACGGACGAGGCGGTCATTGTTGTGAATCCTAACATCTCTTCGGTGATGGACGCCTTGAAGACGCTACAGATAGCCAAGCAGCACCAAAACGCAATCGCCGGCGTGCTGGTGAATATGTCCCATAAAGGAAAACACGAACTGAGCGAAACAGAGATCGAGCAGATTCTGGGACATCCCATTATCAGCAACATCCGATACGACAGGAAAGTGCGCAAGGCGACGTTTCATCAGGCACCAATCGGCATGCTGTATCGTTTTTCACGATCGGCCCGGCAATTCAGGAAAGTGGCTGAGTTTTTAACCCAGGTGATACCGGTGAAATAATGGAAGCGGCGCTAAGAAAAAAAGGCTGGAATGATGCAGAAATACGGCGTGCACTGAACGTCGTGCAGCGGGAGGAGCATCACGATATCTTTCTCTCCCGAATGGTCTTCTGGAGCGCGATGATGGTGATTATTTTTGCCAATATCGTCATTTCTTTTGTCCTACTCTTTTTCCTCATCGCCTTCAACCAATGGCTGTTATATGCTACTATCATCCTGCTGGCAGGCTTGATTGGATTCCTATATAATTTCTTAATCACGGATATCGGACACTTGAAACGGCATCACCACCTTCTGGCGGGCATCATTATTCCTGTGCTCGCACTAGCCAATATGCTTGCGGTCGTCTGGCTGTCCAATCGCTTCATCAACAATCTGCAGGTGCAGAACCAGCCGCATAATATCTGGCTGGTGGCAGTGGTATTCGCGATAGCATTTATTATTCCGTATCTGGCGGATAGGATGATTTTGTATACGAAAGAGAAGAAAATGTGATCTTTGTTTTTCATCTCTTTTCACGTCGTAAAAAAAGTGAAAATTATCTGATCTGCTGGCTTCGTTTAATGTGGGTTGGGTCTAAATCCCCACAGCTTGCTGTGGTTGGTATACACTTATAACCTCTAGAATACGTCTTTCCATTCCGGTCTATCCAAGTCACTTCGTTCGTGGGTTGCCTGACGGCAACGACCGGTGGTAGGGCGCTCGCAACGTTTGACAATGTCACTAGTGTATAAATAATCCGCATACTTGACCAGTTGGTATATTGGTTTCACAACGATAACTTTGAACTATGCGCATACTCATCCTTTCTCAGCTTCCCAGTCCGATAAACACCACGCCCAGAATAATTCCCGCCAGTCCCAGCCATTTCCAGCCATTCATCTTTTCGCCCAGAAACTTCACGGCAAACAAGGTCGTCCAGATATACGCCGTCGAGACCAGAGGATAAAGGATAGTCAATTGCTCAAAGCGCAGAGAATAGATGTACGCCAGAGTAGAAACCCCATAGAGAATAAATCCGCACCAGATATATCGGTTCCAAATCAATTCTTTCCAGGATTTTTGATGGGATCCTTTCTTGGTCAGGAAAGAAGCCACCGCTCCGATAAAAGTAGCTATCAGCACGACCAGCAAAATCACAATTTTAACCATGCTGCACCTTCATGCTTCCGTATCCCAGCAGACTTACCGAAAGCAGTATCAGAAATACACCGGTCCATTTAAAAGCGTTCATCGCATCTCCAAAAAACAAGGGCGACGTCAGGCTCACCCAGACATAACTCGTCGCGGCTAACGGATAGACGATGCTGAGCTCACCGTCACGAAACGCGGCAATCAACAGAAGCGCTCCCAGCCCATAGGCGACAAACCCCAAAAAAAGAGAAAGATTAAGAAACGTCGAGAACTGGGTGAAATTAAGGTCCTGAACGCCGAATTTCCACAAGATCTGTCCCAGCGAGGTAAAGATAGTGCAGAAGATGACAAGCAGGATGGCATTACGGCTGGTGGCCATGTTAATCCTTAAGCAATACTTCAATGATGGCGGCATACGCCGGACGGGCAATGAGAACGCCGAAAGACAGACCGACAATCGTGGTGAAGGCAAACCCTTTCAATAATCCTGCTCCGGCAAACCAGAGCGGCAGCATCGACGCCAATACGGTCGAAAAAGCGCCCATGACAATGAACATGGCATTCTTGATTCTGCGTTTCCAGTCTGAAACCACTTCGCCATGCAGCGTCTCGTCAGTTATGACAATCAGATGGTCCACTCCCGTACCCGCAACAATAATGATACCGGCAATCGAGGCCAAATCCAGATTCCAGCCCACCAGCGCAGCGAAGCCAAGGATCAAGACCATTTCTGAAACCATAATAAAAGCCATAGGAAGGACCACTTTAATTCTGCGATAGCGCACCAAGACCACCACAATAACCGAGAGAATAGCCAGTGCGCCGACAAGAAGCACATTTACCATGAATTCTTTTCCTAATGATGGAGAGATGGTATCGATCTTGACGATCTCCATCTTAACCGGCAGGCTTCCCGTGGTAATGATCGTCTGCAGTTTTTTCATGTTCTGCAGCGTGTTGGTCATCGCCTGCTGCTGGCCGGTGCCGCTTCCTCCGCCCGTGATCTGGATGTTGGTAGAAGCCTGCCCTTTAAGTTCCGCACTTATTTTCAGGCGATCGACTTCTTTATCATCGAGATATAACACCAGTTCCTCGCTCAGATGGCGCCCATTATCATCATCGATGACGGCTAAGTCTTTGGTCAGCGCCGCCTGCCGTTGCGCCGCTTCCTGGCTCAAAGTGATGCCAAAGAAAAAGGAGCATCCATAACCTCCAGCGGCTTTTCCGCAGCCACGATTCGGATCGATACCAGAACAATCTGCGCTGCGGCAGACATAGGTGATATCTTTTTTCCCGCCCAGAAAGATGGTTTCATTGCCGATTTTCGCTTCAAATTTCCCCTGGCGTGCCAGGAGCTCTTTTACTTCCTCTTCCGTCACGCCGGCAATTTCAATCACGATGTACTTCTCGCCCGCTAAGTCTGAAGAAGCACGAATCACCACGTCACTTAAGCCATACACATTAAGGCGCTCCTGAAGGTTGTCGATAATCAGTGCCAGATCATTCTCAGAAACGGCTTCTGCAGGTTTCAGCACCACCCGCGTTCCGCCTTCCAGATCGAGGCCTTTCCGGATATTGTTGGTAGGAGCATCATATACTTTAAGCCCCAAGTCCGGGCTGGTCGTGGTAAGCAGATAACTGCGGCGGCTGGTATCTAATTTCACCGTCTGGTTTGCTTTGATAGTTTGAATAGTCTGGTAATAATCGACAGTAGAGGTTACGGATTTTCCGTTGACGGCAATGATCTTCTCTTTCGCTAACGGCGTGAGCTTGGGCGATGGATTTTCCATGCCGGCTCGGGCAGCAGAAGAGTTATAGAGCACACTGCGGATGGTCACACCGTCATCCCAGAAACGGGGAGTGATTCCTCCATTAATGGCAAAATAGGCAAAAATCAGGAGAATAACTAACGCGATCACTCTCCAGTTCGTCATGATGTCTTTTACTTTTTGATTCATGTGTATTTTTACAGGCTTTTTAGGCGAATGTTTTTTTTAATATATATTTATATTTGTTTTAGGGAGAGGGATGTTTTTTGTGTTTATATTCCAGATATAAGCGCAATAAGCCGACATTCTGGATCCAGGTCATCAGCATATCGACAATCAGGCCGATAAACAAGATGATCATCATCTGCTTGACCACTTCGCTTTTGATCAGCAGGAGGGCCACGCCGATGGCTGCCAGGGTGGTAAAGGTCATGGTCAGCCCGGTTTTTATCGACCCATAAATGCGTTCCATTTCGGTGCCTTCTTTCCGTTTCAACAGCCGGGAACTCAGCAGGATATCCGTGTCCACCGAATACCCGATCAGCATCAGGAAGGCTGCGACACCGGCCGTGGTCAGTTTCATCCCGGTAAGATTGAAGATGGCTAACGTGATGATGATATCTGAAAACGCCGCCAGGATAACCGCCATACTGGGCCCGAGAGAACGCAAGTAGATGAAGACCACAATGGCCATCAGGACAAATGAAGTAAGCAGGGCAATCAAAAGCTGCCGAAAGAAACTTTGTCCGAGCGCTGAGCCGGTGACTTCCACACTCATGTCCAAGGGCTTGATCTGGAGCTGCTTTTGAAGATGAGAAGTGAGAGCCGTAATATCATTTTTCTCCTGTAATTCAGAGTCAATCAGGATGGCAATGTTCTGTCCGGCAGCACTTAAGGTACGAACGTCGACTTCCACATTCGGAAACGTTTGTGCCAGTGAGGACTTCAGCTCGGAAATTTCTGCAGCAGAGAGACTTTTGTCGATCGTAATGGTAGAGCCGCCTTTCAGGCTGATTCCTTTGTGGAGAAAATCTCCCGTGCTGTAATATTGATAGCCTATCGATACCAGCGCCAGCACCACCAGCAATAACGTGAAACCCATCAGCAGCTTGTACTTCTGCTCATAGACCTGCCTGATTTTTTCTTTCATGGGATGGCAAAATCAGGGGCGGATATTTAAAGATTGTGTAGGAGAACTGGCAGGAGAAAGTATAGAGAAAGAGATATTTCTTGCGCTCATAAACGTATTTCCTTACCCTCCTTCTATCATCTTTACTGCATATTCTCCCAGCACTCCCACTAGCCAATTCCTATCTTTAATGATAGATTGGAACGCTGAGCGCCGCTCTTTGCACCACTTCCGATAACGCTGGATGGATATGGACAGCAGAACGAAGAATATCCAGCGCTCTGAACCGGTCTGCTTTCATCGCCACCACCACTTCATGCAGCAGAATGCTGGCTTCCGGGCCGAGAATGTGACAGCCGAGAATTTCCTTGCTCTGGGAATCCACGATGAATTTCACAAAGCCATCTTTCTCTTCTAAGGCTGCGCCCATCCCGGTATCCTTGTAATAATATTTTCCCACTTTGTATTTTTTCTTCTGCTTGATGGCTTCCTGTTCCGTCAATCCCACGCCGGCAATCTGCGGGTTGGTGAAAATGGCATGGGGCATGGGGTAATAGTTAACAGGTCTTTTATTCTTATCTCCGAAAATATTTTTATCGCCAAGAATAGCCCGCAACACATACTCGGCTTCCAGATTTGCGCTATGCTTGAATAAATAAACGCCGGCAATATCCCCCAGAGCCCAAATGTTCTTGATGTTCGTCTCCATGAATTTATTGACCATGACGTAGCCGTCCTGATTCGTTTTCACGCCGGCGGCAGCCACATCAAGAAGATCCGTATTTGGTTTTAATCCCGTCGCGATGAGAAGTTTTTCTGCAGCAAATTTTTTTTCTTGTTTGGCAAGTTGTGCGGTGACCACTATCTTATTATTCTTTTTTTCCATATTTACGGCATTGGCTTCAGTGATAAGAGCATATTTTTTCTTCCATGATGCGGTAAACAATTCCGCCACATCTTTATCTTCCCTAGGGATGAGTAATGGCCCGCGTTGGATGACGGTGATTTTGCAGCCCATCGACGCATAGAAATTACCCAATTCAGCGGCGATATATCCCCCGCCGAGAATGATCATGCTCGTAGGCAGCGTTGTCAGCCGCAGCGCCTGCGTGCTGGTAAGATAGGGAACTTTTTCCAAGTCTGGGATTGGTGGGATGAAGGGCCTGGCGCCGGCAGCAATCACAATTTTCAGAGCAGTTATTTTTTGTTTCTGTACTTCCAGAGTATGTGCATCAATAAATCTTCCACGGCTTTTGAACAGCATCGGGTTTTTGCCCGCACGGATGCTCTGCTCGATGTCTCGGGCATCTTTATCCACTTCCCTGCTGGCACGAGTGGTTACACGCTTAAAATCAATACTGTTAATCTTTGCATTGATGCCGAAAACATTTGCCTTCCGGATGGTGTCAGCCACTTCGGCTGCATGAATGATCATCTTGCTGGGGATGCAGCCGCGGTTCAGGCAGGTTCCGCCCAGCGAGCCTTCTTCGATGATGGCAACTTTCAATCCCTGCTCTGCTGCGCCGACCGCAACATCGAGTCCCGAACCGCCGCCGATCACGATAAGGTCAAATTTCATTTTTTTCATCTCATTCTTCTCTTTTTTAGGGAAAGAATGAAAAAAACTATTTAAAACAATCGGTAACATTTATAAACAAAAAAAATAATCCAGCGACCGTGGAAGTCATCCAGCTAAAAGAGGTGTCGAAAGAGTACAATAAAGCTACTATTCTCGAACATGTGAACCTTCTGGTCGAGCAGGGAGATATTATCGGTATCATCGGCCAGTCCGGCAGCGGAAAAACCACCCTGCTCAATCTCATCGCCGGATTTGTCGCGCCTTCTTCGGGAGAAGTCGTGTATTTTTCCAAAATAGACCGCCAGCCAAAAAATCTCAACCAAAATTTTTCCAAGATCAAAAAACATTTGGGCTTCACGCCGCAGCGTTCTTCATTCTATCCCAAGCTGTCAATCAAAGAAAACCTCATCCATTTCGGACAGCTGTATGGCTTGGAGCGTTCCATGATCCTTGAAAATGCCAAGAATCTTCTTCAGTTTACCGGTCTCTACGAACACCGGGATAAGCTTGCCGAACAGCTTTCCGGCGGCATGCAGCGCCGGCTGGACATCTCCTGCAGCCTCGTCCACAAGCCGAAAATTTTGTTTCTTGACGAGCCGATGGCCGATCTTGATCCCATCATGCAGGAAGGCATCATCCAGCTGATTCAGGAAGTAAATAAGCAGGGGGTAACGGTGATTATTGCTTCTCATCATTTAGAAAGCGTAGAACGCCTCTGCTCCCAGATTGTCGTCGTGCGTAACCGCACCATAAAAAATTATGCAGAAGTCGATGAGTTGCGCAAGCCGTTCCTGAAAGATAACCTGGTCATCAATATCAAAGCTGGAAAAGAAAAAGATCTGCTCATCACCGCGCTGCGGCAGTTGCCCATCAGCAAAATAGTTGATCAGGGGCATCAGCTGGTCGTCTATCCGGAAGATACTGAAGGGACTGTCCTGGGATTGCTCAAAATTGTCAAGAAAGAGGATTTATCATTCCAAAACATGGATTTACGCAAGCCTTCGTTAAATGAAATCTTTCCTTTTGTTGCAGGTAATAAACTATGAACACGCTCTGGCTGCTCACCAAAAAGAACCTCCAGCTTCTCCTGCGGGCCAAAAGCTCGGCGTTAATTGTCGTCTTTGCGCCTTTGCTGACCATCCTCATCTTAGGCCTGTCATTTAATAATTCTGCCAAATACGGCATCAACATAGGCGTCTATGCTCCTGTCTTTTCGCCAGATGTGGAAGCCTTCGTCTCCACGCTGCAGGAAGGAGAATTTAAGATCGTAAAATATGAGGCTAACATCGAAGAATGCATTGAGGATCTCAAGCAGGGCTTTGTGCATAGCTGTATCTCACTTCCGGAATCACTCTCCGTGGAATCCAACAGGCCCAAGGAAATTACGTTTTACGTCGATCCCAGCCGGGTCAATCTAGTCTGGATGGTGGAAGAGACAGTCAAAAATAAATTTAATCTGAAGTCGCAGCAACTCTCTGAAGAGTTGGCCCAGGATATGCTCTCAAGATTGCAGCAAACAAAGACCGGGCTGGCGGAAGAAAAAGCGACGGTTGCCTCCGCAAAGGACAAGAGTTCTACTGCTGCCGGCTCAACGAATGCGATCAAGTCAGGACTTTCTTCTGTAGACGTAGCGCCGCCAACCACAACGTATGACCTCACTGCACTTACAACATTTAAGGAAAATCTTGCCGGCCGCCTTACCGAAGGGAAAAGCAAGATCAGCGCGGCCCGTGGTGCTCTCAGCGACTCTAATGTCAGCTCCACGGCCAAAACAAAAATAAGTTCTTTCCTTACTCAGGCTGAAGCTGAATTGATTGCGGCGGAAGAATCATTTGCTAACAACACCGGAGAAGGCAGTTTTGCTGCCGTTTCCACGCTGGTCGAGAGCCTTAATACGGACCTTACTTCCGCTAAAGCCAAACTCGCGGCAGCCGGAGAGAAAGTCGCCAGCGCTGGTACCGGCCTTGATGGCGTGCAGACTTCACTGCAGGAAACATTAAAACTCCTTGAATCTGCACAGAATAACGCCAATAGTATGCTCAGCACGCTCGAAGCGCAAAAAGTGACTGACGCAACCGTACTCTCCTCCCCCCTCATCACCAAAGTTGAGCGCGTGGCAGCAGGAAAAACGTATCTTAATTACCTCTTTTCCGGACTGCTGGTGCTGGTAATCATGTTTTCCTCGCTGCTGCTAGGAACAACCTTGGTCATGATGGAAAAAAACAGTCCTGCCTTCCTGCGCAACTTTTTTGTTCCCATCCAGAAAGTGACGTTCATCCTTTCAACATATTTAACGACGCTGGTGCTGATTGTGGTACAGCTGGCCATCATCCTGGGAATAGCGCTCATCTTCCTGCCGCAATCCTATGTGGCGCTGCCTTTATCCGGCCTGATCCTGTTTTTTGCCGCCTCAGTATTCACGTTTATCGGCATGCTCATCGGCTATGTTTTTGTGTCTGAGGAAACGGGAGTGTTGGCCTCTATCTCTGCAGGAAGCATGATGCTGTTTGTCTCGGGACTCATTCTCCCGCTGGAGAGCATGAGCGCTTCATTGAGAAATGTCATTGCCTTCAACCCTTTTGTCATCGCTGAGCGGCTGATCCGTGAAGTCGTCATCTTTGACGCGTCTATTAAAGTCCTGTGGCAGGATCTGTTGATACTTTTTGGCTATGCCGCCGTGTTATTTCTGCTCATCCTGATTGTGGAATCCGTGCTGCATGACCGGTTAAAAGACCGGATTCTCCACCGGCATCAAAAGCAACCATGAGCCTTGTCGTGATAACTGGAACGCCGGGAACAGGAAAGTCAACACTGGCAAAGTTACTGGCAAAGAAATTTGGTTTCTATAGGTTGGATCTGCATAGGCACTATCAGCATCTGGCAGAACGCTATGATCGCAAAAAGAGATGTTACGTGTTGAATAAAAAGAGATTGGAGGGGTTGGCTATTAAAATAAATAAACAGCATCCTGAAGGCGTGATTATTGATTCTCATGTAGCGCATCTGCTTCCGAGGAAATTAGTTGATCTGTGTGTGGTGTTAGTGTGTTCGGATTTGCCGGAGTTGCAAAGACGGCTAAAGAGAAGAAGATATGCGGCGGCAAAAATACGTGAGAATCTGGATGCAGAGATTTTTCAGGTGTGCTTGATGGAAGCAAGGGAACAAAGGCATGAGATTCTCATCAGCGATGCCTGCCGCCCGGCGAACAAACGCACGCTCTTTTCAAGAATAAGACGAAAAAAATGAAAATCAGCCTATCTTCTTTTCTTCTTGCGAGGTGTCTGTCTCTGGTTTTTGTTCCTCTGGTGAAGAACAAACATGTTCAGTACTCTCTGAATATTCTTTACCACATTTTTCGCATTTTGCCATATTTATTGCCTCCGTTTAGTTTATTGTTTTTATCTCTTCTAATTTACGAAAATTATTGAAAAGCTCTTATTTCTTGCACTCACTTTTTGTATAGCGCCATTGAAGCGAATTGAATAACAGACTAGCAATATGTTTAAATACTCCTTCTTCCCCTTTGCTTAAAAGACATTTGTGTAAAAAAGTGAGTCCAAAAAGGTGTGATGATGGATATCCGCAAAACCAGAACCTGCGAGCGATGCAAAGTGGTCGTCCCCTTGCCACAAGTCCGGTTATTCCCTAAAGATATATCTACCAATATTCTTGTCTGTGAGAACTGCTGTGAAGACCTAAAGCGGGCAACCAAAGCGCCGGCGCTGCAATCCAAAGTAAAAAACCTGCCTCAGGCAGAATATAAATCTTTTAGCTGCTCACGCTGTGATTATGATTTTCGCATTGACAAAGCCAAAGCCGGGATAACCCATAACATAATGTGCCCGTACTGCGGCCAATCAGATCGTTTGAGGTCGTAATCTTTGAGGAATCACCATGCTTTACATCCATAAACTGAATGATCTGGCGCCTAAAACAGCAGATGTGGAAAGCGTCTATCTGATCAGGGAATTAAAGCAAAAAACGCCTTATCCCTTTACGGCTGAGAGAGTGGGGGAATATTTCTCTGATTTCTTTTGGTCTGATACGGACCGGCTGGCGATGGAGCAGGCGTTAGTCTTGATTCAGCCCACCATAGAGAGGGTTAAGCAGATTGCAGCTGAACAGAACGAACTCCATGAACCATTGAACTTGCAGCGGGCCATCCAGATCATAGAAGAAATGCTTGAACCATTACAAAAAAATATTGCTTTCGCCTGGGAGATCCAGGAATGGCAGAAATCATTTTCCTCTACCTTCGTGCCGTTGTTCAACGCCATCCCCAAGCTGAAAACTCAGGAAGAAAAAATATCTGCCAATGAAAAAGTAAATGGATTGTTCCAGAGAGTATTGCGGAATAACGATTTTGCCTTTAACGCGCAGGATATCGTGAACGAAGGGGAAGTGTCTCATATTACCGGATTGAGCGAAAGCCTGGCCCGGGGCTTTTTCTTTCACGTTTCGTTGGAAGAAGAGTTGAAGAAAGTGGACTTTGAGACGATTAAAACGAGGATTCCGGCAGAGAAATTAGCTGAAACCGAACGCGTGCAGCAGCAGTTGGAGACGATTAAGAGAGGGATTGAGCGGGCCTATGCCGCGAACATGCGTATGGTCAACTGGGGATTAGTGATGTATGCGTATGTGAAGTGGATGATGGCGGGGGTTTAGATTATTAGGGTTCATATTTTTATCCCCATAATCATCTCTTTATACGAGCTTAATTCTGGTGGTACGTTAATTCTGTTCAGTTTGCAGTTGGCATAGCCGCAATCGCTGATTAAAATGCCATTATGGTTTAACTTCTGAACAATTTTTTCTTCGTAATCGCCCTGATCATATTTCATGATGCCAAAGGCGCGCTCGAAATAGATGTCGTAGGGTGGCAGGGCATCAATGAGTCCAAAAACGTCTCCTGGGATAAATTCTAAAGTAATCAGCATATTTTTCCAATAAAATTGCAATTTATTTTTATCTTCTTCAAAAGAGATTCCCACGTCATCCAATTGCGTTTTAATCAAGCCCAGAACCTTCTCTGTATCCACAAAGCGAAATTGTATGTTTTTAACGGAACATAATTTCTCAACATAGAGCAACGGGAAGAAGATGTCAGAGCCGCAGCCGGGATAGAACAGAACGGCATTATCAGGTACTTTAAATGGAGGAACCTTATCTAGTAATTTTAAACTTTCATAATCCTCATCAAAGAAATAATCCCTGAGTTTTTGTTGATCGATGGTGTTGTGAGGGTTGCATCCTTTGGCCCTGACCTGTCTTTCTTCAACGACAATAAGATTCATAACATAGGTATTATCACGAAATATTTAAAAGGTATCCGACAGTTTCGTCTCACGTGGGCCCGTAGCCTAGACTGGATAGGGCGACTGGATAATGTCCCGCCAGAGCCTTCTAAGCTGTAGGTCGGGGGTTCAAAAGCAAGTAACCTTTGTCAGTTGCTGCATGAAAGTCCCCTCGGGCCCGCTTTTACATCTGTCCCCCCAAAAACTATTTAAACCATTGCGGTTCAGAGCATTCCAAGCGCTCGTAGCCAAGCGGCTAAGGCAATCGCCTGCAGAGCGGTCATTCGAGGGTTCGAGACGCAAGTAACCTATGCAAGTTTGTCAAGTGGGGCACAAGACCCCACGAGCAAAGCAAGATAGAGTACTTGTGCAAGAAAATCCCTCCGAGCGCTTTTTTTACGGCGGCACTATCCAAAAAGTGAGTGATAGTAGGACCGCAAGAGGGGGATAGTTTTCCCACTGGTGCGCCAAAGGGAAGGATATCTCATTGTGCCGTTCCCTTCTGCGCAAATGGGACGGCGATCTCATTTTGCATCGCCGAAGTCTCTTTTCCGCTACGATGCGAATTGGGGATATTTATTAACCACTTCTTAGTTGCGAAAGATTTATAAAGAAAGGCGTATTTTAGGGTAGAATGAGACGCGCTATCGTCAGTGGACTGGTGGGACTGTTGTTATCCTGTACACCCGGTGTTCAGGGGACGGCAGTTACGAAATACCGAGCGGCGGATTCTCTGCGAACGGTAGGTGATGTGGTTTCTCAGGAGCAGAAGGATATTGTTGAAGTGACGGATGAAGGGGCAGATATTCTGGGTGCGAAGCATGATAGCGGCTATGCAACAGACGCAGCACCCGATTCCGACAATAGTCATGATGCCTCCTCTTATACGAGTGATGATTCTTCTCTGGGTCAGGATGCAGGCTGTTCTGATACCGGTGATGCGCCGGAATGTTATACTGCGGATATACCGAGAGTGGACATCTGGAGCCCTCCTCGTGTGGATATTGGACCTGTAACAATAAAGGAAGTAGGTGTTCCTGATTATGGAATTACAGAAGGAGAAAATACTGCGGAGATATATACTACTCCAGAGGTGGACGAAGGAGAGGTGGAAGGAGTTTTGGATGAAGTATCGCTGAATTACGAAGTGGATTTGCCGATTCAGGAAGATATTATTTTGCCAGAAGATACACTGTCGAGTATGGAAGAGTCTGACGTTGCGAAGGATACACTCGATACACTCATCACTCCCGGGGAATGTGTACCCAGTGAGTATCAGCCGGTGTATGGGACGGAAGCGTGGGAGATTATTTCTACGGAAGGAGAGCAAAGTTTTACATACAGTGTTTGGGGAAGTGATGAGAAAAATGTCTTCTTTGCTGGGAATGGTGCTGCTGGACGATTACTACAATACGACGGAGAGAACCTCAATATGGTTGTACCATACAAAGAATATTCAGTTCTTTTTGCGGTATGGGGTACGGGTTCGAAGGTGTATGCTGCCGGAA
>JACPND010000035.1 GCA_016185625.1 Candidatus Woesearchaeota archaeon
AGCCGCTCGCAGAACCATGCGGATATAATAATAATGGATCAAAGCAACTAACCTGTGAGAACGGACAATATGCACCAGCAGAATGTGTTGATCCCGATGTCTGTGAAAATGAAAAAACCAACATTCTCACTCTCGCCTGCGGATTAAATGGCAAAGGAACAGTCGAGCAGTTTTGCCAGTCCGGGCAGTGGACAAGCGGCCAGTGTACCGATCCCGATGTCTGCGCCAATGGAACAACCAAGAAAGAGTCCTGCGGATACAATAATAATGGATTAAAGGAACTGACCTGTGAGAACGGACAATATGCACCAGGAGAATGCGCCGATCCTGATATTTGCACCAATAGCACAAAATATCCAGAATCATGCAACCTTAATGAGAGATGTGAAATGGGGCAATGCGTTCCTGACTGTCAGCCGCACGTCAGCAGGGATTGTGATAAAGGTGATGTCTATTGGAGGAACAGCTGTGGAACACTAGAAGATATCGCCCAAGACTGCTTAATGGGAGAGATGTGCTTCTCCAGTGAATGTTATATGATTATTGATGATTTTAATCGGCCGGATCAGAGCGGATTAGGCCAAAATGCCCTGGGCTCTCCATGGGACCAAATTGGCTATGGTGGAAATTCCTGGAATATCGTCAATAATGCCGCAGAGGGGGGCTTCAGTGCTTCATCATTGCCGCTAGCCCGTTCGTATATCGGACATCTGAGCCAGTTTGATTTAGTTATGAGATTAAAGCTATCATTGGATCATGGAATGGGTAGCGGGGGGGCATTTGCTTCTGTGATCAATGCTGCGAATGCTGGTGCTCTTATTGCAGGGTTTACGGTGAATCTTGCCGTAAATTCTCCTGATAATCACAAGATATATAATGGCAGTACGAACACGAATATCTTTGGAAACTATCTCCTCGCTGGCGATACATACTTTTTCTTGCGCCTTGCTTTTGATGGAACAACGGTGGGAATGAAAATCTGGCCAGATGGCTCCCCAGAGCCGAAAGAGTATTTGATTTCGACTCCTGCCGCTGACACTCTTCCAGAAAATGGTTCATTGGCCATTGGCGGTGATATGGACGGCGGTGAAATGGGCACTACTACCGTAGACTATATCATCAAGCGTACCCAGCCATAATATTTTTATACTCTCTTCTTTTACTTCATATAAAAGAGATGACCGGCAGCACTTTCATCGACATAAGCTTAGTAATCTTCATCGCCGTAGGCATAGCCGCTCTCACCAAACTGCTCAAGCAGCCGCTGATCATCAGCTATATCATCACCGGACTGGTGGCCAGCGCACTTCATCTCGTCAGCACAGAGAACCTCGCTCCCTTTGCCCAGTTCGGCGTGGCTTTACTTTTATTCATGGTTGGGCTTAATTTGAATCCCAAAGTCATCAAAGATATCGGAAAGGTCGCTCTTCTCACTGGTATCGGCCAGATTCTGTTTACTTTCATCATCGGTTTCCTGATCGTAAAGCTTTTGGGTTATAGTACCATCATCTCCGTATACGTTTCGCTGGCCTTGGCCTTCAGCAGCACGATTGTGATTGTGAAACTATTGGGTGAGACCGGAAATCTGGAAACACTGCATGGGAAAATCACCGTAGGATTCCTTATCGTACAAGACAGTATTGCCATGCTGCTGCTGATGGTGATTGCTTCTTTTACCAGCGGCGGTGATTTGATATCATTAGCTGTAGGAACACTGTTAAAAGGCGTGGGATTATTGATTGTGCTCTTCTTACTCAGTGTCTTCGCCATTCCAAAAATCACCAACTATATCGCCAAATCTCAGGAATTCATGTTATTGTTCTCCCTCGGCTGGTGCTTTGCCTTGGCGAGTTTGTTTGCCTACCTCAATTTCCTGTTAGAAGCAGGCGCTTTGGTTGCGGGTGTGACTCTCTCATTGAGCCCGTACCGCTATGAGATTAGCGCGCGGCTGAAGCCCATCCGTGATTTCTTTCTGGTGCTTTTCTTCATCGTGCTGGGATCGCAGATTATGCCTTCAGAGGTACTAAAGATGCTGACACCCATTATTGTACTGGCGCTATTTGTACTCATTGGGAATCCGCTGGCGATGATGCTCCTGATGGCTGTCCTGGGCTATACCCGGCGGACAAGTTTCCTGACAGGATTGGCCGTCGCGCAAATTAGTGAATTCTCATTTATTCTCATTGCACTGGGAATTAAAGTCGGCCACCTCTCGCCTGAAGTTCTTTCGATGGTGGCTTTTATCGGATTGATTACGATTGCCGGTTCATCGTACTTTATGATATATGGAGGTAAACTATATTCGCTTCTCCTGCCACTGCTCAATATCTTCCCCAGAAAAAAATCGCATCAGGAACATTTCCGTTCGGAGGACAAGTACGAGATTATTTTATTAGGGTATAATCGTATCGGCTACGACTTGCTGAATTCGTTTCGCAGGATGAAGAAAAAGTTTTTGGTGATAGATTATAATCCTGATGTCATCGCCCAGCTTTCCCGGGAAGGAGTCGAATGCCGTTATGGCGATGCCGCGGACACCGAACTGCTGGAAGAACTCCACCTGCGCACCGTAAAGATGATCGTTTCCACTATCCCTGACATCGAGACCAATCTTTTATTGCTGCATAAAGTCCGGGAGACTAATAAGAAGGCCATTATTCTCATGGTCTCGCATCAGATAGATGAAGCGATGAAGTTATATGACGAAGGCGCCAGTTATGTCATTCTGCCGCATTTCCTGGGGGCGCATCATACCTCGATGCTCATTGAAGAGAATGGATTTGAGATGGGGAAATTCTTGAAAGAGAAATCACAGCATATCAAGCATTTACGCAGGCGGAAATTGGCGGGGCACGAGCATCCCAGAGTGGGAAGAGGATGAATAAAAGTTAGCCACCTGCGTTAACGTCTACCCAAAAAAGTTATCTTTCTTCTCTTCCTTGATCTGCTTCGCTCTGGCCCTGCTGAAATAATTCTCCAAGTCCTTATACGCCTCTTCGATCTCCGGCTCAATCGAAGGCTTGACGACTTCCAGCGCCTTCATGAAATGTTCCATGCTCACTTCTTTATTCTTCAAATCCTCACGGAGCGCAATCATGGCCGCTTCCCGGCAGACGCCTTCGATATCCGCTCCGACATATCCTTCTGTTTTTTCTGCCAATCCTTTGACATCTACATCTTTCGCCAGAGGCATTTTTTTTAATTGCACTTCAAATATTTTCTGGCGCGCTTCAGTATCCGGAACCGGAATATAGACGATGCGGTCAAATCGCCCCTGCCGTAATAAAGCCGGATCCATGATGTCCGGCCGGTTGGTGGCAGCTAACACCAAAACATCATTTAAACTCTCTAAGCCGTCAATTTCCGTCAGTAGTTGATTGACGACTCTCTCCGCGACTTTATTGTCACCATCAGCCATGCGCCGCGGTGCGAGAGAATCAATCTCGTCAAAAAATAATACCGTGGGGGCAGTCATTCTCGCTTTTCGGAAGATCTCCCGTACTGCTTTCTCTGATTCTCCTACCCACTTTGATAATAGACTTGGCCCATTGACTAGAATAAAATTGGATTCGCTTTCCTTGGCCACGGCTTTTGCCAATAACGTCTTGCCGGTGCCGGGAGGGCCATATAATAAGATTCCTTTAGGCGGCCTGACACCAAGGCGTTTGAATGCTTCCGGATGCTTGAGCGGCCATTCCACTGCTTCTTTTAATTTGTTTTTCACTCCTTCCAGTCCGCCGATGTCGTCCCAGGAAACATCCGGCGTTTCAACTAAGACTTCACGCATGGCGCTGGGCCGGACAACTTTTAAGGCTTCCAGAAAATCTTTTTGGTTAATCTGCAGTTTTTCCAAAATTTCTTTAGGGATGGGCTGGCCTTCTTCAATGCCGTCAAATTTAAGATCCGGCAGGATTCGCCGTAAAACAATCATCGCTGCTTCTTTGCATAACGAGGAAAGGTCAGCGCCGACAAATCCATGCGTCACACGAGCGATGTCCTTCAGATTTACATTCTTTGCCAAGGGCATATTTCTGGTATGGATCATCAAGATATCCAACCGCCCTTCCTTTCTGGGCACGCCAATCTCAATCTCCCTGTCGAATCTGCCGGGGCGCCGCAAGGCCGAGTCCAGTAGATTGGGTATGTTCGTCGCGGCGATGACAATAACTTTCCCTCGGCTTTTCAGGCCGTCCATAAGTCCAAGGAGCTGGGCTACGACACGCTTTTCCACATCACCGCGGGTCTCTTCTCGTTTTGTCGCAATGGCATCGATCTCATCGAAGAAAATGATGGCTGGAGCATTCTGTTCTGCCTCTTCGAATTTCTTGCGTAAGTTATGCTCGCTTTCTCCATAGAATTTACTGATGATCTCCGGGCCATTAATTAAAATGAAATGGGAGTTGGTCTCGCTGGCAACCGCTTTCGCTAACAGCGTTTTTCCCGTTCCCGGCGGGCCGTGCAGCAGAACTCCCTTCGGCGCTTCGATGCCCAGCTTTTCAAAGATCTCCGGATGCCGCAACGGCAGTTCAATCATCTCGCGGACTTTTTTAATCTCTTCCTGCAGTCCGCCAACATCTTCATAATGGACGCCTAATCCGATCGCTTCTTCCTCTTTCAATTCCACCGCCTGCGGATTGAATTCCACTTCCGTTTCTGGCGTGACGACGACAATTTCCTTCTTAGGGAGAGTATCCACGATAATGAATTTCAGATCACCGAACCCGAAACCGGCAAACTGCTCTTCCATGACGCTGAAAATATCACCGACATCCTGGCCGGGAAAATAACTGCGCCGGCGCGAGCCTCGGCCAAGAGAAACTAAATCCCCTTTCACCAAGGCTTTGCCTAAGAGGCCCTGCTTGAATAACTGCGGACTAGCCTTGATCATCACGCCTTTCGTCGCCGGAGCGATGGAAACTTTTTTTGCGGCATGGACTGACGCTTTTTTGACAGCAACCAGCTCACCGATCGAGGTTCTCGCATTCCGCCGGATATTTCCATCCATGCGGATAATATTCAGCCCGATGTCACCGGGATACGCCCGATCGACAACTGCTGCGGTGATACGCTGGCCTTTGATTTCCACAATGTCGCCGGCATTAGCGCCGATCTGCCGCATGAAACTGCTGTCTATCTTGACGATGCCCTTATTGACATCGTCCTGGACGGCTTCCATTACTTTAAGCTTGATTTCCGGCAGTTTTTCAGGCGTTTCCATGGGACTCATTTTTGGGTTGTGGCTATAAAAAGGTTATGATTTTCGAAATGGGATGATGTTGCCCCCATCCGTTCTTTGAGTCTGATGTCTTTTTCGAGCACCCATAAGCTCCAAATCACGTTCCACTGCCCGGATTAGTCCCTCAAAGGTCCAAGTCTCTTCACCAAACTGTACCGTTTCCTCGGGAGAATAATTATAAAAATAAATTCTTCCCACATCTGGTCCGGAACGAGGGACGATATGCTCCATCATAATAAAAGCATATTCGCTTCTTACAATAGTTGAAAAATAGCTGAGCGGCTCTCCTTCTTTCCAAAGCCCATTTGGACTCAAGCAGGTAGATTCAAATGGCCTCTTAAAATCTTTTAGGTTGAAAAGAATGTTGCCAACTACTTCCTGAAAAGTGCTCTCAAAATCTAATTCATACTCTAATCTATAATCCTTTCGTCCCATAGGCTGTGAAATAGCTTCTTTTATTTATAAATCTTTCTTAGATTGTTACTAAAAAGTAAATAAAATTATTTTTTCTTCTTTTCTTCCGGCGGGGGCGTCGGCTGCACTTTAGGCAGCGGCAGGGGACTGGGCAGGCTGACTTCCTCGCTGATCTTGATGGCCTGAATATTGCCTTTGTGCAAAGCAGCGTTAATGATCTGCTCCATCACTTCCTGCGGAACACGCTTGTTTTTATTCCAGCTATTAAGGATAGAGTCCACTTCTTTATCGGAATCCACATACAACACTTGTCCTTCCACATCAATCCTTCCCAAGTCTGGTTCATAGATGCAGTTAAAGCCGAAGGTGAACTTCAATCCCTTTCGGCCGTCGGCGGAAAAGCCCATCTCTTCGACGTTCTTTAAAGAAACATTATTATTGATGCGCACTTGTCCGGCTTTCGCTTCCAAGTTGCGCTCGGCGTTCACTTTATGCAAATTCACTTTCACAATCGTCATGATAACCACCTTTTTGAATTTTTTAAGATATGTTGCGTGCGCCTTTATAAATTTTTGCAGAATGTTCCGGACCAAAACGCATTTTAGCCTTCATTTTTATTTTCCCACGGCAGTATTTTCAGTTCTTCCAATCTACTTCTGAGTTCGCCTCGAACAACATATTCCTTGCTCACAATGAGTTCTGCTACTGCCATAACCCTCTCCTTCTTTACCTTCTTCAAAATATCCTGTGTACGTCCATACTCCTGCCACAAAATACGATGAAGTTCCGGTTCCGACTCCTCAATACAGTGCTGCGAAAGTGCCGGTGTCGATGGGCCATGCCGGTATTGACGTAAGGCCAGGAAAGATATGTTTGAAAATTTCTGGGAAAAACCAAGTTCATCAACGAGCCTTTGAGCAGTCAAAGTAGCTTCTGTAAGATCAGAGGCATGCCCAAGAGGATAGGAGCCGTTGTCATGGACGAGCTCATCAGCAACTTTTCCCCCATAACAAAAGGCAATTTTGTTCCGAAGATCCTGATAGGTGAGAGCAATATTGCTTACTGATATAGGGATAGTCGCCCCCCGTGTATATCCGCTGGCGCGTACACAGACCAGCTGGACCGGAATGTCCAACACCATGCCGACAATCGCGTGACCGGCTTCATGGACTGCAATCTTCAACCGTTCTTCAGGAGTGAGTGAAAGAGGCTTGGCAGAGCCAAGATGATCGGCAATAATAAGTTCAATAGCATCGTGTGCTGTAGGCACAGGCTGGGCGGGATTGCGCGCTGCGGCCCGAAAAATAGAGTTACGAATGATCCCCTCGATGTCGGCAGCAGTCGTCTCTTCTTTCATTAAGGCCGCCAGAGAATCCACAGGAATTTCGTGATCGGGAGCATAACGATGCAAATAATGGTTCATGACGGCAGTTCTGCCAGTAAGATTGGGATATCCGAATTCAATGGTTTCATCAAAACGCCCAGCCCGAAGAAAGGCTGGATCTATCTGCCCAGGAGAGGTCGTGATCCCGATGACTAAAAGCCCGTACGGGAATTCACCGTGAACACCATCCAGGCGCAGGGTGAATTCAGTAACCACTTCCGCTTCCTCCATCGGCAGATTGGCGCGGTTCTTCCCCAGCGTCTCGAAATCTTCCACGAGAAGAATCTTTGACTTTTTCTTCTGTTTAATATCTGCACAAACCTGGTTAAAGATTACATCAATGTCATTTTTAGTCCATTTCTTATCTTTCTCATGTTTATCGTATATAGAAACAGTCTCAGCACCAACGAGATTAGCGAGATAGTAGGCCGCAGTTGATTTTCCGGTTCCGCGTGGCCCGGAAAAGAGTACCCCCCGGGGGACGGGAATTTTTTTCTCCTCAAATGTCTGATAGTCCTTCATATAGGCAGCATAGGGTGAGAGCCGCTCCAGAATGGAAGGTACGGCGATAAGCTCGTGTTTTTGAGTAGCCATAAAGAATAAGGATGATAACAGCCTCGGCTTTTTAAAGTTTACTACTTTAAAATGGTTTTTATCTGTACCCCTGCCTCCGTCAACCAACCTTGTTATCAGTCGGAAGTTGCCTGTGCAAATGCTCCAGCAACCAACCTCATTGCGATTCGGAGGTTGCTTACGCCAATGCTCCAGCAACCAGCAACGGAAAGGCAATCGTCGCGTCGCAGTGAATCTTCACGCTCGGAGCGTCTGCTTTCACAACCGTTTGCCTTGAGTCATCTGACTGCTTCAGATTGGAGATCAAAGATAATCTTATTGGCAACTGTTTCAGCAAGAAAAGGATTATTAGTTAATTCCAAGATTATTTTTTGTTTTCCATTGATTACTTTCATAAATTCAACAAAATCAACATCTTTATATGATTCAAATTTTTGATAGAACTTATCCAACTGCTTAGCCAACTTTTCAGGAACTGAAACCCTAAGCAAAAAATGACCTGAAGTGCCATAATAATGGATTTTATTGGGCGTGGGAATGATTTTGCAGATGCAATTCCGGCGAGAGTAATACTCCTGAGAACTTTTGTCCAAAGATGTATTTCTCGTTATTTTTAAGTATGATTTCGTATTATATTTGGCCAAACTATTCAGAAGACTATCCTCATTTTCCAAATTACCTATGATCCACCAGGCATGATGGCCTTCCCAAGTTGTCACAGGACTCTTGCTCATGGAAGCTCCTCGGATCAATATCTGACACCAGAATAAATCACTTTGAACCAAGCTGTCAAATTCATAGATGGAAGTTTCTCCTTTGGAAAATACCTTTGAACGCATAGAATCTTTTATCTTATTGCAATAAATTTCCATTCTTTCAAAAAACTTTTTTCGCTCGATTATCCAAGCCAGGTTAAGTTTATATTTTGCCTGGTCTTCCTGGAGGATACCTTCTGCAACCAATTCTTTAACATTCTTAAAAGTGGCTTGATAAGATGGCCTGTCAACGTCAAGAGAGTTGTGGATCTGGATGATGCTTAAAGGATATTTATTGGCCAGTATCTCAATGATTTTTTCCTTGCTTCTCTTTTCGATTAGATTAAGCATAAAATACAGCCAAGAAGTGCCATCATTTAAACTTTTTGGTTGATTTTTCTTAAACCGATAATTATTATAGGTCTTATCTTTCATTGACACGATGGCATTAAAAGTGTCTGAAGTTAAAGAAATCATTCCTTGTCAATCGTTATGCCTGAATGGAACCAGTTGTCTCAATCGGGCAAAATATGGTGATTATTGCTGGAGACATCAGAATGGTTTTAGAAGCGAGGGAGAGATGGTTATTAATTCAACCCATCAGTATAAATATGGAGGTAAAGAAAAATGAATGAATACATGTCAATGCAAAAGGGTAAGAGTAAAGAAGTGATCAGCCCAGAGGCATTGTCCGGATTAATTCTTCTCCGCAAGTATCTTTAAAGCCATCAGTTTGTATGCCAACTTAGCTAAAGCGTACGCTTCCGCCCGATAGTTCTCCACGGGAGCAAATTCCACGATGTCCGCCCCAATTACCTGTTTATGTAAGAAAATTAAGTTTAATAAATCAATCATCTGATTCCAGCTGAATCCTCCTGGTTCCGGCGTTCCAGTGTTCCGGATAAAAGCAGGGTCGAACACATCAACATCTATGGAGACATATACCCTGTCTTTCAGTTTAGGCAGTATTTCCTTAAGCTTTTCCAGAGAATATTCATGAGCTTTCAGCAGAAAAACAGAACTTTTTTCATTTATTTTATTGAGCTCATCAACATCCATTGAACGTACTCCAGCAATGAGAAGAGAATGTGTTTTGGATAGTTGCTGGGAAACACAAGCATGATTAAGAGCTGAACCGTTCCAGAAATCCCTAAAATCGCTGTGAGCATCCAGAACAAGGATGGAGAAATCACCCTGCTTTGATTCCAATCCTTTAACTAATCCTAAAGTTACGGCATGATCACCACCAAGACCGATAAGAAATTGCTGTGAGCCAACTTTCTCAATCTTTTTAGCCACCTGACCGATCATCTCTTCGGCAGAATTGCATTCCAAAGCAGGCCATAGCTTAATCCCGGAAATAAATGGCTCTACATCAAATTGTTCATCATAATATTCTAATTGGGTTGACGCAGCGATTATTTTCTCTCCGCCCAGAAGCGCCCCTTTCCCATACGTAACTCGATTTTCATACTTTATTGGCAGAATTATAAATTTGGAATCCTCCCCACAATATTCCTCCGGCAAGTTCATCCAATTCAATCCACTACCATTCAATCCGCTACTTTTCATTCCACTACCTCCGTCGGAATCTCTTCTAGATCACAGAAATTAGTACAAAAATTGTAGGCTCCCGCATTTAAGAAAACAAGTTGGTCTCCTTCTTTTGGACAGTCTAAATAAACACGATAACGGAACAAATCCATAGAACAGGGGGTGATTCCTTTGATGGCATATGCCTGTCCTTGATGAGAAAGCAGCTCTTTTTCCACTTTCAATTTGACTGGCACTAGCAAGGCATCCATATTACTGTTATACACGGAAGCATCGATGATGATGTTATGATCATAAATTCTCAGTATATTGGCAACCAATTTGCCTGCAGGAGCAGCGATGAATCTTCCCGGTTCTATCATTAATTTTATGTTGTGCTCATTAAGATAGGTCTTGAAAACAGAGATTTTCTGGAGGATGGAATGAAGGACCTTCCCGTTAGTGTTCGCATATTCTGCAGGAAGCCCGCCACCTATATTTACCAGATCGATATGCTTAAGATTTTCTTCCTCAAGAAGATCCTTAAATTCATTTAAAAGATCCCACTCACTTAGATTCTGGCTCTTGCGGTGGAAATGGATTCCCAATTGGGAAATCTGAGGATTGGCCTTGATTTCTTTGATCTTCTGGTTCAGTTCGTAAGAATTGATTCCAAAGGCAAAGTAACGCTCTGTCTTAATGGTATTTTCCCTTAGCCTGGCTCGCAACAGTAAATTTATTTTAACATCGTGCTCTTTCAAGCCATCCAGAAGTATTTGAAGATCCAGTAGATTGTCGACCACAAAAAAACGAATCCATTCTTTTAACAAAAAATCAATTTGTTGCTGGTTCCAGCCTTGAGCCAGGAAGATAATTCGAGATTTGTCCTGGACGTGCTTAAGCTCATTCAATAAATGAAGGCTGAACAGGCAGTCTGTCTCTTTTTCTAAAATAGGGGTTATTTTGGGATTGGTTTTAGAGCTATAAGAGATGATATCTGAACTCTTGGCTAAAGTATGGCACTGCTCCAAAATGGTGCTTTTTTTCAGGATAAATTTTGCCATTTTAAAATAAGACCTCAAAGTAAGCCTTCATCGTTCAATTGTTCCAAAGCTTTGGTCATGGCCAAAGGAAAGAGCATGGTAGCATCCCCTATTACGGTAACAGCATCGCTATCATCCTTGATTTTTCCCCAAGATTTAGCTTCTTTGGTAGTGGCTCCACTCATGCTGCCGGAAGTCTGATGGGCGGTGGTGATATAAACTGCATAATCCGCGCCACCGTTTAAGAGTGTGCAAAGAATAGCATGATGCTTGGATATGCTTCCACCTAAAGCGATTATCCCTTTTTTATCGTCCTGGCTGGTTGTGAAAAGGATATTTCCGAAATCCTGGACGACATCGATCATAAAATCATTATGCTTCTGCTGGAAAAGGTACAAGTGAAAACCGAAAGCGCCATCAGTTATTGCTGGACAAAAAATAGGGACATTATTGCTGGCTGCTTGATATAAGATAGAATTCTCATCTTTCAGCAGCATACCTATCTCCTTGAGCATTTCAGAAACACTCCAACGAGGGCGAATTTCATAGAGTTGCTGCAAAACTTGATTAATGTAATCTTCAAAATTCATGTAGCTCTCATTATTCACGTAGATGTTCCCTACCCTATTGATTCCTTTCTCATGCAGCTCGATATCATCGGCATCAAATTTACCAATAGAAAAACTTTCTCCTCGAGCTTTCATGATATCTTCTTCGATACCACCTACTGTAGTCACAATGACGTCAGCCAGATGCAGTTTGATTATTTGGGCAAAAAAGCCACGGAGTCCAGAAGTGACCATGTTGGAGGTGAAGGTCAAAAAGATCTTTGACGAATCCTTCTTCATCTTCACGATTATTTCACTCGCTTTTGCTAGTTCTACACTCTGGTATCCTAACGAGCGGAAGGAATCCAACATTTCCTTCACTTTAATGTCCTTTTTCCATTTAAAATCTTGTACTTTCATGGATTATCCCCAAAATTGATTAACATTATCTTAACAGTATATCTACTAGAAATAGGAATAGCTTAACTTCCAGACATTCTTACTGTATCCAAAAAGTTCATTCCTGCTATAAATGGGCCCTGTTTTTTTAAAGGTTTGTGTACGTTTTTCGTTTTGAGGTATTGCCAGACTGGGCTGGATTCTTTGGGCGTGGATACTAGCATTTTAGCTTGAGTGATAAGCCTATACCCTTGTATTTCTTTTTTCTTTACTTCCTCGACAGAATGAGCAATGATGATATGTTTCCTTCGGGATAATAAATATTCCTGAAAATGCCCCCTACTTTCGTGGAAGTTTAGCTTATTATAAAAAAGATTTATCCCTGCTGCACTGACGCAATATGCTGATATGCCTTTAAGAGGAGTTCTTTTTAGGAGATTCTGTACTTTAAGCCCTAAAGCTCGGAAACACACCATATGAAATTTTTTCAACGCAGGATTGAATTTCTCAATATGATAGATATGCAGGTAAAGCGCACTGTCCTTATTTTCATCAAAAATAGATCTAGAAGTCAGGTCTGATTCCTTAATTTCTCCTTTAATCAATTTTTGCCAGCCGGAAAGATTTAGGGGGATGGCAATACAAACCCCTTCTATGTCTGGCCACGATCCATAAATCATTCCGAATTCGGGATTGCGCTGAAACCATTGAGATAGGATTAGTTCATTGACTATGGATAATGTGGGGTATATTTTGTGATCCAACTGCAAAATGAAAGGGAACAGTGATGGAGATACCGGCTTAAACAGGAGTGAACCACTAAAAAGAGAGGACTGAGCATGCTGTTGTTTGAGATTATTTGTTTCGTTCATGGTCAAGAACACAACATCAAAACACTCTAAAGCAGCCTGAAATAGAGAACTCTATCTTCCTGACTTGCCCACCGTATCGACCATCAGTAATCCCTCATCTCCGCGATGTTGCGGTCTTGCTGTTCCTGATAGGTCTCAAAATGGTCTGAGCATACTTTCCGTCCGCCCCAGACTTTACTGGCGGGACGGCTACAACGCGGTTCCTAGCATTCGGTTTCCATACTCCGTTATTTAGGGGCGTTTTATTTAAAGTTTTCTGAGGAAATGGGTGTGGTAGGTCACTCCGTATTCCGAATCTCCATCTGTTCTTATCATTTAATAGTAAGTTTTATAAATCACCTTGGGTTTCTAGCGAAAAATGGAAAATAATGATCTGCTTCTCCTGGGCATGTTTAGTTTCAATGGATTTCCGGAAGAGCTGTTCCACCATAGTCCAGATTATACGATCTGTTATAACCATAAGATTGCTGGGGGATACTGTTTTATTCGCCCGCCTGACGATGATTATAGCTTTAGAGAATTTGAGAGAATGCCAGATGGATCGATAGTGGTTCCTTCTTTGATTGAGGCCTACGAGGAAGATTGTTTAGATGCTGCTGCTTCCAGCGCGATATCGACTAATTTCTCTTCAAGCGATGTACCGGAAATGAGAAGACAAGTTGAAATAGAAATTTTAATGAAGTCGTCTGGAACTAGTACTTTCTGGCTGCCGGAACCGATGCCCTACGAAACAAATGCCAAAAAGATCTCATACCTTAAAAAAGATCTGGTGGATTTATTACGAAGCTCAGACGGAGATCTTCCGGAACAGTTATTTTCAGAATTAAGAGTGTACGATGAACTCTACCACCGAGGGATTCTTGTCTGGGGAGAAGAAGAAAATGTTAAAGCAAAGCGAGAGCAATGGGCAGAAAAAGCGCTTGCGGTGTACGATGGAATCCTCGCTAAATTTTTGCAAACGGGAAAGGAAGCAGATGAGATAGGCCGGTTGAAGAAAGGTATCTCTATTTTTTGCTCTAAGAACCCAGACTCTACCAATTTTAAAACTCATATCGAAGCTCGAATACCAATGACGTTAAGAGGCCTGATTGCCAACAGTGACAGTAATTTTGAGCATATAGCTAATCTGTATTTTAATGGCAATAGTAACGCCTTACGAGAACGTCTGGACAGATTCAAGAAAGAACTTCTTGATAGATTCAAAGAAGAATTAGGTTGCTGATTTATAAGAATATTGTATTTGTTTAGCATCTTCAAAATCCTCGTCTATAAATATCGCTGGAGCCGCATCCCCGGATGGGGCAAGTCCCCCTGCGGCTCTCGCAGTTGATAGGGATGGGATTTTGACCTTACGATGCTAAACAAATACAGAATATTTTATGTCCTTGGTTCTAGGCTACTGGTTTTTTCTGGTAAATTATATAAAGAAAAGAGTTTATTTTTTTCCCATGAACCTCATCGACGTCCACTGCCACTTGAACCACGCCCTATTCAAAGACGATTTAGAGCCAGTCCTGGAGAGAGCCAAGAAAGCCGGACTGAAAGCCATCGTCTGCTCCGGCGTCAATCCTGTCTCTAATAAAGAAGTTCTGGAGTTAGCCAAAAAATACCCCTTCATTAAAGCCTGTTTAGGGATTTATCCCATTGACGCGTTAGGCTTGGCGGAAAATGAATTCGGCCTTCCCCGACAGCCCGTTCCCATCAATCTCGATGAAGAATTTAGATTTATCGAAAAAAACAAAAATAATATCATCGGCATAGGTGAAATCGGCATGGATTTTCATTGGGCGGATAAGGAAAAAACCTATGCACAACAAGCCGAAAATTTTCGGAAAATCATCCGCTTTGCCATCAAAGTAAAGAAGCCTATTGTCATCCATACCCGAAAAGCAGAACTGGAATGCATTGATATTCTGGAACAGGAAGTGCATGGCGAGATTCCCGTGGATTTGCATTGCTTTTCCGGCAAGAAAGCCTTGATCAAAAGAGCAGCAGCATTAGGATATTATTTCTCCGTGCCGCCAAACATCATCCGCTCGCACAGCTTTCAGGAATTAGTGAAGATTGTAGATCTTAGGCAATTGCTCACGGAAACCGATGCGCCGTATCTCAGTCCCTATACCGAGCAGCGCAACGAGCCGGCATTTGTGGTTGAGACTATCAAGAAGATGGCGGAGATAAAAAGGCTAACGAATGAAGAAGTGGCTGAAGCCATCTGGAAGAATTACGAGAAGGTTTTTGAGCAGAAAAATTCCGGCTAAAAAAATATTCCCATTTTTCCCACTTGCTGCACAGTTCCTCTGGTCGTTCCTTTCAGTTCATATTCTCCTTGCAGGAAACTCCATTTCAACCGCAACGCCAGCGATGCAAAAAAATCCCGATCCGTGTCAAACGACGGAATGAGATCCACCGTCTGCCCGCTGAGCTTGTAGGCTCTGGTAACAGATTGGACATAGTAATCAAGCCCCAGATTCGCCCGCAGATCGAGTTCAAAAAAGTGACGCAGGTAGACTAATGATTTTCCAAACTGTATAGAGGTCAGCCGCCAGCTTTCTTCTCGATAAATAGAATAGGCAACCTCTCCTTCCAGAAGAACAGAGTCGATATTCTGTTTTTTCGTGACCGTGGCCGAAGCAGAGTCTGTCGCAACCGTGGCGGCACTCACTGAAACTCCCCTCCGCAGCGTTGTCTCCACACTTACACCGTCATAGGTACGCCCTGATATTTCATTCACGACAGCGTAACTGGCCGTAAGCTCTTCAGCAGGCGGATCAACTTTGTATTGAGCGGCTGCTGAACAGCCTAGAAGAAAAGCAGCAAGTGCGCACAATGGCTTCATCTGACGCAGGGATAAAAGCCTGTTTTTATAGATTATGGTGGTGGAAAAAAGGTATTATTCTTCCTCTGATCCATCCTCCCCTTCCGAATCTTCCTCCGGGCAGCTAAAGCATCTTCCTCTTGGCGTCAGATACGATCGGCAGCAGGAAATATTGTACTCCTTTTTTGGTGCCAGTTCAAAGTCATCCATGTCCTTCGTACAGAAATAGGTACTATAAAAATATTTATGTCTTGTGTATGTGCATAGCTCGTTAGGGGTGTTCGACTGTCTTGTGCTTTTGGTATAACTTTACGAACCATTCTTTAAACTGCGGGTAATCGGCTATTTTACAATGCGCTCCCGAAGCAGGAATATGTCCGCCGCCGTTCATCTCCAGATGCTGCGACATTTCTTTCAGCAATGCCGGCAGATTTACTTTTCCATCCTGCCGCCGTAAACTGAATCCCATGAATTCAGGCGGCTTCTCCGGATCTTTCTTGGGAGAGCCTACAATGATGGTCTTCGAGGGAAATTGATGAGATATTTGGCTGCTGAGCAGGGAATTTATCTTATACTTAGGTTCGATTTTGATAAAAACGATATCGCCAGATCTTTCAGCATATTTTTCCCAATTCTGGAGATAATATTGGATCTCTTTTTCCACAATTTTATATTGTTCCAAGCCCTGCAGGGCTTCCGTATAATCTTTTGCGCTCATGTAAATCTTAACTCCATTCTCGGCAGCCACTTTATCAGTCGCCAGCGCGTAGTACAGATACGTCCCTACTTTCTGCAGTTCCGAGTCGAATGGCGAAGCAGTGATCCTCATGCTTAATCCAGTCAGTGTCGCATCGACAAATTCTTTCCAGGTCGGATAACTGGCATCAGCGACTATGCCGATCGAGGCTACCCAGTCGAGGTCATGAAGATCAACGAGAGTGCTGACAACATCGTACACTAATTTGGTGGTGCAATATTGTGACGGCTCGGGAAATCCATATAATAATTTGGGATGCAGGTAGATCATATTCTCATCAATGTGTGTCGGCGTTTCGTGATGGTCAAAAACAATGATAGTTTTGTCTCTAAAAAATTCTTTCTTCTCATGGAAATTGGTGGAGAGGAGATTAATATCACAGGTGATGATGGCAGAAATTTTTCTGTTCTTGACGAATTCTATCACAAAATCGCCGAAGACGCGAGTGCGGTCATAGGCGGCGAAGCGATATTTTATTGGTTTGCCGGCTCGTTTCAGGCCTTCCATGAGAATTTTCGCGGAGCTAAGTCCGTCGCCATCGACGTCATGGATGACCAGGCAGTTTTCTTTTCCTTTCTTCACCCAGCTCAGGAAGCGGTTGAAGGTTTTGGTGTCTTTGATTTCCATGTGAAAAGAGCGCCAGCGCCCGGACAATCAGGCCAAAGTTCATCACTACGACCATTTGAACCGGGATACCCTTGCGGGAACAAGCTTTACGGTACTCCTGTAGTTCCAGGCTTACGCTCTTTCGATTTGCGCAGTACCGGGTTGTGCCACGCTGGCATAAAGCCTGTCTTCTGAAGGTTTTTATTTAAACATTTCTGTTTAATCCAGAGATACGAATATCTTCAGATGAAGCAGGATTATTTATAGGATATGACTTTGAATCCAGGAATTCTTCCGAAATGTTCTTTATTATCAGAAATAATTTCTGTTATCCCATTGGCCAAAGCAACACCTGCTATCAAAGAATCTGCTTCTCCAATTTTCTTTCCCATTTTTGCCAGAGTTCCCGATATCATCCCTGCTTTCAATGCCGCTTTACGATCAAATGGCAAGATATGTACGTATTCGAGCAAAGTAAATACTTTATTCAGATGTGTTTGAATGTCCTGTTCCCCAGAATAAACACCATCGATAAGTTCATACACATTTATCTCAGAAGTAAAAAGCGACCCGGATTGAAGTTGCTGAACACATAATATAGCTTCTTTGTGTCCTCGCAAAAAATCTACCAAAAGCGTAGTATCTGCAAAGGTCATTTTTTCTGACGAATCTCCACCAACCTGTGATCGTCTTTTCTCCGGTCTTTAATTCGCCCTCGTATCTTAATGAAATCTTTTTCATCCATATCCTTCCAAGCACCAGCGAGGTCCATAATACTCCCTTTTGTGGTTGCTAATCTTCGTATCTCCTCCGAGAAACTTTCTTCCGGAGCTTTTAATACTTTCAGGGTCTCATACACATCTTCCATAATAGAGATAGTTTTCGTTGCCATAGTCTGTGTATGTGTACACAGGTATATATATTTTTCGCTTATATTGGTATCATATACACTGAATGACGGGTCGGGAAAGATTTTTATAGTTGCGTGATTTCTCTCTAAAGATGGTAGACCAAAGCTTCTATAATTTCATTCGCGGAGGACTGGAAGCCGCGTTGATGGGCGGAATTGCGACGACGGCAGTGGCACTACCCCTGATCTTTTATGTCAGGCACTCGAACAGGAGAGAAAATTCTGAAATTGATAAGGCAAAGTCTGGACTCTATAAGTCCTTGGACCGAATCCCAGCAGAATACCGAGGAGATGTCGCCGGGGTTTTGCGCACCCTGAAAGAAATTCCTGACCCTAAGAAAAACGCCACAATCGATGATGTTCTGGATAGGTACAAAATGTAGTTGCACAAGATTAATATAGGCACTGAGGCCGAAAAGTTGCCATGGGCATTGAACTCTACGTGACGTCAGAATCAATCAAAATTGGAGAGCAGGAACTGCCTTTGGGTATTCCAAATCTCACCTACAGGCTGCGGGGCTTTTCTGACGGTGAAAGAGAATCCATGGGAAGAGACAAAGCTTTCGAATTAGCAAAGAAAACTGATTGGTACAAGGCTGGTTGGTCCAACAGGGGTGATTATCTGCCGCACATCGAAAAAACAGAAGAGGATTATATTTTCGAAGGCTACAAGCCTCTGCCACAGTTTCCAACTCAAAAACAATTAGAGGAGTATAAACGCTGGGAGATTGGACGAATTCCCTTTTCTGAAATTAACATTCCGGCGTACAAAAAAGTTCTGAAGATAAGCGGTGCAGATGTTCTTAGTTATGATAAAAGTGGAGTTGGTCGGCGCAGAAAAGGATCAGATAATGAGTTATCAACATTAACGTCTTTGGCTAACGCTCTGAATGAGGTTGCTCCATCAGGGGTGCTGGCAGAAGCAAGTGAAAGGTCAGAAATTGACGAGCACAATTCTTATTCACATTATATAGAGATTTATTGCACTGCAGAACATAGCATTGTGGTACGATTGTGAAATCTTTTAAGCTATGAATCTTTGCGTTGATTAGTTAAATTTTTAGGCAAAAATTCATACAAGAAATGTGAAAACGATCACATTTCTGTACAGAAAATAAGTCGTTGCTTATTTTCTTGTATTAGAAATGCGTTTATATTGCACTAATCAACGCATTTCTCTATGCGTAGAAACATTTATCTACTTTCTATATCTCCTTTGATAGATGTCAAAAGTACTCCTCCTCATCCTCGACGGCTGGGGAATCAGGAAAGAAAAAAGAGGAAATGCCATTACCTTAGGGAAAACTCCCGTTCTCGATCGATTATGGAAGAAGTATCCGCATTCGGTATTGAAAGCCAGTGGCTCAGCCGTTGGATTACCGTCCGGTTTCATGGGTAATTCCGAAGTCGGACATCTGACTATCGGCGCAGGAAGAGCGATCAATTCCGATCTAGTCCGCGTCGATGACAGTATAAAAGATGGTTCTTTTTACCACAATAAAGCATTATTGCATGCTCTCAATCATTGCGGCCAACGGAAAGGAAAACTGCACCTGATGGGCCTGCTCAGCGACGCCGGCGTGCATTCGCATATCAGCCATCTATTCGCATTATTGGAATTGGCGAAACGAAAAGGCGTGAGAGAAGTCTATATCCATGGATTTTTGGACGGACGTGACACGCCGCCGAAGTCTGCAGAAAAATATATCCGGCTTGTGCTGAAGAAAACAAAAGAATTAGGCATCGGAACACTGGCGACGATGATGGGGCGGTTTTATGCCATGGATCGAGACAATCGCTGGAATCGGGAGCATAAAGCCTACGACTGCATGGTGAATTGCCAAGGAAGAAAAATTGCTGATCCTCTGAAAGCATTACAATATGCCTACGATCATGGCGAAACGGATGAATTCGTCAAGCCTACTATTCTCACAAATAAATGCGTTGTCGAAGAGCATGATTCTGTTATCTTTTTTAATTTTCGCTCCGATCGCGCACGCGAGTTGACACGGGCTTTTGTCTGGGGAAGATTTAATAGGTTTCAGCGGAAGAAAATCATGGATTTATGTTTTGTGACGCTGACGCAGTACGATTCGCTGATGAGAGTTCCGGCGGCTTTTCCGCCGATTGTGCCTGTAAAGACCCTGGGAGAAGTAATCT
The DNA here is from genome assembly GCA_016185625.1 of Candidatus Woesearchaeota archaeon. Lineage (GTDB taxonomy): Archaea > Nanobdellota > Nanobdellia > Woesearchaeales > GW2011-AR9 > JACPND01. The sequence continues at coordinate 20,009 of JACPND010000035.1, forward strand.
CTGAGGCCGGAATACCGCAATTGCGTCTGGCGGAGACGGAGAAATGGGCGCACGTGACGTATTTTTTCAATGGGTTGTGTGAATGTATTTTTCCTCATGAGAAAAGGATTCATATTCGGAGCAGATTGGTAACTACCTACGATAAGACGCCGATGATGAAAGTAAAGCAGATTGTTGCGGTGTTATTGAAAGAGAAAGATAATTTCGATTTTTTTGTGGTGAATATTGCCAATGGCGATATGGTGGGGCATTCAGGAAATCTGAAAGCGACGATAAAAGCAGTCAAAGCGGCGGATAAGGTTGTGGGAAAAATCGTCAGCAATTTCCCGGGGATTATTTTTATTACTGCTGATCATGGAAACTGCGAAGATATGACGAAAAAATGGCAGACCAGCCATACGCTGAATGCTGTGCCGCTGATTATGGTTGGTGCGAAAGGAAAATTACGGAATGGCGGTTTGGCGGATATTGCGCCAACGATATTGAACGTAATGGGAATTAAAAAGCCCAAGGAGATGACGGGAGAATGCCTGACACAATAATTGGGCGGGGATTTTCTTTTCTGCTGGCAAAGCCGTCTTTCAGATGGAATTATACGGATGCCAGTGCAAAGCTTGAGGATATTTGTCCTTTGGCCAAGAAACAAGGTTTTAACGCTTTCTTGAAGCATCGTAATCTGGACGCCTGGATGCAAAGATGTTTGTAAACATTTCATGAGCCAAATCAGGAGAAATGTTTTAAAATAGGCTATGTTATAAGCAGTAAATGAATTTTACAACGATGAAAGATACAACGCTGGAAGAGAAGACACGATCTTTTTATGAACAGACCGGATTTGATAATTTTAGCCAGCTGTACAGAGAATTTTATCCCCCTATCTTTCACTATACCCGTCGACGTTTGCCTGACATCGGTCTTGCGGAAGATGCCGCACAGGATACTTTCGTGAAAGCGTACCGGTTTATCAGCACTTTCCATCCAGAGAAAGATACCAGGCAATCTCTGCGCAGCTGGCTTTATACTATCGCCAAAAACATGGTCTCTAATTATCATAGAAAGAGAGAGAACAATCTTGATGAATTTGATCCGGTTAAACATGGAGTTGCCTATGCAACAGATCCAGAACAAAAAATGGATGCAAAGAGAGTGCTGAACCTCGTGAATGTTATTGTTCCTGAAGAGTTTCAAGGCGTGGTGTATTTGTCAGCACTTAAGGATCTTACACATAAAGAAATTGCGGAAGAATTACATATCCCTCTGGGGACGTCCATGTCTCGGCTTTATCGGGCACGTGAGATTCTGGTACGCCATAGTGCACAATTTCTGTGACTCAAAAAGAAGTACCAGAATTTTACGGCCATACTGCTAAAATTGCGCCCATCAGCAGCAGCGATACGAGATGATAGCTGGCACCGAAGAGGTATAATCCAAAAGGTTTATTCTCCCAGAGTACTGCTCCAAGCTCAATCGTGGCGACAAAGCCGAGCCAAGCCCAGAATCCGGCCAGCAATCCTCCTACGAGAGTTGTCGCTTCAGCATAATCCACGAAATGAGCTAAGACGTAGGACATGACCAGTACAGTAAGAAAAGTGAGGATGTAACTCTTAGCCATGTGCTTTTTAGTTTCTTCAGTATCCTGAACTTTACTTAATCTCATCCAGAGTTTCCCAAAGAGCAACGGCGAGTGCCACAATGCGCCCAGTATATAACTCACAATAGCAGCTACCAGAACCGCCCAATAATTGATTTCAACAATGGCCATGATTTCTCCTGAAGAAAGAATAATAAATGAGTATTTAAAGTTTATGGCTTATAGCGTTCCATCGTCCTTGGAAACGGAATCGCATCCTTGATGTTATCTAATCCGCAAATCCATTTGATTACCCGCTCCACGCCCATCCCAAACCCGCCATGAGGAACACTGCCGTATCGCCGTGTATCCAGATAAAATTCGTACTGCTTGAAATCTTCGCCCATCGCCACTAATCTTTTTTTGATCTTCTCCAAATCGTGCTCCCGCTGGCTGCCACCGATGATCTCGCCGTGTCCTTCCGGAGCTAAAAAATCACAGCCTTGCACGGTATCGGCATGTTGAGGATCTTCCATCATGTAAAAAGCTTTGACCATTTTAGGATAATGAGTGACGATGACCGGAACATCGTATAATTTTGTCAATTCGTCCTCTTCAATCGTGCGCAAATCTTTCCCCCACTCAATGTCAATCCCGCATTTCTGCTTTAAGACTTTTAGTGCCTCGGTATAGGTCATGCGGACAAATGGTTTTTTAATAGAGGGTTCTAGCTTGGAAAGGTCACGTTCAAGAACGGCTAATTCTGGTTTATTTGTTTCCAGCACCTTTTTCACGATGAACTTCAACAGGCTTTCTCCGTGATCCTGGATGTCCTTGAATACCGACCAGGCCATTTCCATTTCCGCGTGCCAGTATTCAGTCAGATGACGAGAGGTTTTGCTTTTCTCAGCGCGAAAACTGGGAGCCATAGTATAAATTTTCTCCAACCCAAAAATAGCCGGCTCTGCATAGAGCTGCCAGGTCTGAGCGAGAAAGACATCTTTTTTCCCGAAATAATCAACGTGAAAGAGCGTACTGCCGCCTTCGGCCTGCACCGCCTGAAAGAGCGGAGAGTGATATTCGTAAAATCCAGCCCTGCGGAAATACTCGTGAATCGCGCCAAAGATGGTGCTGCGGATTTTTAAGATAGCAGTCATCTTTCGGCTGCGCAGCCAGAGATGGCGATTGTCGGCAAGGAATTCTACTGATTGGTCTTTGGCGATAGGATAGTTTTCACTTTTGCCGACGATTTCGTATTTTTTTGCGGTAATCTCGTACCCGGTGGGCGCACGAGGATCTTTTTTGATCGTGCCGGTAATCGTCATCGAGGCTTCAATCTGCAGATGATCAAGATCCTCCCACGTTTTTTCAAAGTTTACACGCTCGAAGACGCATTGGATGATATTGGTAGAATCACGCAGCACGATAAATTTTAACTTGTTGCTGCCGCGCTCGCGATGGATCCAGCCGTGGATGGAGACTGTCCCTTCGCCTTGCTTGATGGCGTCCTGAATGCTGAGCATACTTTCCAAAAATAGCTCCTTTTATATAAAGTTTCCGCCGAAACATTTTTGAATCACAGAGTTACTTTTTCCCTATGAAACTCCCCCCCTCTCCTTCCTATGTTACCGGTCTCGCCGTGTACGGAATAGCGCTTCTCGTTCTGCGGTATGGGCCTTTTTATTCAGATTTTCTGGGTGAGGCAGCACAACGGCTATTGCTCTACCTGTATGTAGTGTATGCGATAGGCGGAGTGTGGTATTATAGAAAAGCACGGCCGTCGAGCCAGCCGCTTATTCTAGTGCAGGGAATACTGCAAAAATGCTGTGGAGAGAAACTCCTTCCTGCAGAACGCACCGCCATCTTGTTCTTCCTGGTCAAATTCTTCTTCCTTCCATTGATGGTTAGTTTCCTGTTCGGGCATATCACCGAGCTGTATCGTATGTTCACAGAGCAGGACCTGAGCTGGTATCCTCTTTTACTGACATCCCTTTTTCTTCTGGATACACTTATTTTTGCTGTTGGCTATTCTGTAGAGTCAGCTAGGTTAGGCAACACCATCAGATCTGTCGAACCAACATTTTTCGGCTGGGCAGTAGCGCTTATTTGCTATCCGCCGTTTAACATCTTTGTCGGGCAGTACGTCCCCTGGGGAGCAAATGATTATGTGCTGTTTGGAAGCGCGACAACAATAATAAGGATTATCTTGATTTCACTGCTGGTCATCTACATCAGTGCATCCGCGGCGCTGGGATTCAAAGCTTCTAATCTCACCAATCGCGGCATCGTGAGACGTTTCCCTTATTCCATTATTCGCCATCCGGCGTATATCAGCAAGAATCTGATCTGGTGGATAACACTGCTTCCGGTGATAAATGTGAAGCTGGCGTTGGGTCTGCTGTTCTGGACAATCATCTATTTCTTCCGTGCGGCGACCGAAGAACGTCATTTAAAGGCTGATCCTGAATATAGAGAATATTGCCAGAAAGTGAAATATAAGTTTATCCCAGGAGTTTATTGAGGGATGTTAAACTCAATTTGAGTCGAGACCAACGACGGAAGAAGGCGAAAAACAAAAAACCGAAAAGTTTAAATAGTAGTGTTATTCTAATTAAGTAATAACAAATATAAGAGGTTATGAAAAATGACAATAAATAAAACACTCGGAACAATTGTTCTTGCTTCAGCATTAGCTTTAGGTACGAGCGGTTGTGGAAAAGAAGAGACGATAGGAACTTTAAATTCTCAGAATTATCAGGCAGTTCATGAAAATGTAAGAAATGATAAATTTGGTGGTCATGGAACTAATTTAAGAGCAAGCAGAGCCAATTATTTACAACAGATGGAAATTTTCAAGAATAATGAACAAATTTTAAAAAAGAGTGGTTTAGAAGTAGATGTTTCGAAATATTTGTCTGAAGCACAATCACTACAACTATCTGCCGAAAATTCTTTACTTGGTGGATACGGTGCAAATCTTACTTACAAAGAAGCACTTTATCAATTAAATGAAGCAATTATAGTTCAGCAAAGAACAATATTGGGAAAATAATTTTTTGTTTTCGCCTTTCTATTTTTGTTTTTGATTGATCACTTCGTTCGTTTCTAAGAAACTGGTCTCGACTCAAACTCTTCCCTACGGGAAGGTTGACCTCACTTTGTAAGGTCGACGAGTTTAACACGAATTCGAATGTTATACGACATTGGGCTACGGGGCGCTTAATAAGAAAATTTATAAACTTTCATCAATAATCTTATAATAATATGAATCCAGGAATTATTTTCGCAATAGTCGCCTCAATTGCTTTTGGAATCTGGACAGTTTTCCACCAGCAAGCCGCAGAAAAAATAAATTATTTAGTCGGTGCAATAATTGTTTCCCTTACTGCAGTTGTTTTGGGTTTGATATTCTTACTTCCAAAAATTAAAACTACTACTTTATACTCCAACCCAAAAGGAATATTATTTGCTGTTTTAGCAGGAGTTTGCGCCTTAGCTATTGACTATTTTGCGCTGAAAGCTTATGGTTCTGGGCTTGCTTTATCTGTTGGTGGTCCAATAATTATTGGCGGAAGTATCGCAATTGCAGCCTTGATAGGATTCTTTATGGGGGATTCTATTACATTGATGAAAGTTTTAGGATTATTGTTAGTAATTGTGGGTTCTGGAATTCTTGCTGCGGTTAGTGGATAAACGCGCCCCTCCGCCCAACGCTTCGGATTTTCTGCGAAAATCCTCGTGCCGTTGCACTCTCGGACTTCGTCCTCGCATCGTATAACAGCGATCGCGATGTTATCTGTAATTCCAGAGGCCGCCTAAATTATTGTTCATCTCTCCTAAATTTTTGCATTATTGGTAAATCCATTCACTTGCGAAGCAGTTTTACCTCTCATATAGGGTTGGCGAAACAAAATTGAAAGTTTCATTACACTTTTTCTCCTGGTACTCTGCTTTCAAAGTTTTTGGATCAATCAATTGAATAAGCATTCTGCCGGTGAATGGTTTAACCGAAGAGTATGCAGGCACAATGCTTTCACTATCCTCATGCTGAAAGCAATACGTATTAGAATCTTTAACTTCTGAAGGTTCTCTATTGATAGATCCTTCATGTCGTGGAATAAAAGCAAGCATGCCTGGAGATGAAACGATAGTGCCGCTGGTTGCAATAATCCCTGAGGGGGGTTCAAGTTCAAAATGAACAATGGATAAAACCTTTCCCTCTTTTTCAGCTTGATCCGCACTAATGGCGCCAAGAAAACATATTCCTTGAAGATGCGTAAATCTATACCGTTCTGGGCTTATGAAATTGTTTTTTATTCTGCCGTCATACGCTGCCACATCCAAACCCAAATTGCCATAGCCGCCTCCCCAGCCTATAGGTTCGCCTGCCTTAATTTTTCTCTTCACTTCTGCATGGCATGTTTTGTAACGTCTTTTTGCAGTAGGTGGATCTGTGGAGCAATTTTCTTCAGATTCGTTAAGCCTTTGTTTATAATCATCTGAAAGATTCCGAACATGATAAAGATCTATTTTGATTTCCCGGCAGGGGCTCATATAAATATTAAAGTCGCTCCATAACACATTCCCTAATGCATCAATTTGTGTTAGACTGTCTATGCTCTCAATCCACACATCTGCGGGGGCAAATACTTGTGCTGGCTTTGAATTTACATAATAAATGTGCGAAATTGGTATGACATGCATTCTATCATCTGCCTTTACATGACCAAGAGGAGAAATTCTATCTAAATATTGATTTTCAATAATCGGATGATTGAGAATGCCATTGATATTCTCTGGACAATTGGGAATTTCTAGATTTTGTCCTGACTCTTGGACTCCACTGACAGGTTGGTCTGTCTTAGGCTGCTCAATTCCCTGCACGCTCCCGGATAGATTACAATTTTCAGATATCCAGTCCTGTTCATCTTTCCCCATTTCTCTTTTGATTTCGTTCTTGACAACGAGGGTTGGTAAATCTTTATGATACTCCATTTTATCAGGACAAAAATAAACCCATGACGGAGGTTCTTGAATTTCTGTGTTTGATCCTTGAATAGCTTGGTCAGAATTTTCAACAGATTCTTTTTGTGGAACAGAGGTTTTTTCTTCTGCACATGCAGATATAAACAATAAAACAACCACGCAAAATAATAATGATAATATTTTTTATTCTTCATAGATCACCCCATTCCATTTTCTCCAGATATCTTCTGCAGGCTTGCCTCTTATTGACATCCAGGGAGACAACGGATCTTCCCAATGAGTATACCCAAAATGAAAGTAGCCAATGACCCACGGCCTTTCGGCTATTGCTTTGAAATAAACATTGACCACTCGCGCATGATCTTCGGTATTGAATTCATACACACTTTCTTTTAATTTTGATTCCTGATCCCCAATCCACGGCACCGAGTTTATGTGATAGAAACTTTGCCCTTTCCAACTATACTTCACATTAAAATAGCCATTTCTTATCATGATTGGCAATCCAAATTCATCATAAAATATCTTCATGCCATCTAATACTTCACCTGCTCTTTTTTCCAGCTTCTCATCGGCGGGATTATCTTTTTCTGAGAGGGGAAACTCCGTCGCTACCAGAATAAAATCAAGCTGATCGGCCCAGGTTATATATTCAAGGTTTGGTATGGGCTGCGGTTCAGGGGAAACCTCCGGCCCTAAAATCCAAACCATCTCACCTATTTCACCTTTAAATTCTTTCTTTATATTTTTCAATATATCAAGCCATTTTTCGTTTATGTTGACGGTAGAATCATCTGTCTCTAAGGATCCAATGGCATACATAAATGCGTCGGCATCCGCTTGCTGAGCCAGAGAAGCGAAGTGAAGAAGGAATCTTTCGGTTTCACTGAAATACGCATCCCACCATTCCTTGTTTTTTTCCTTGGTGTCAATGGGATTGCAACACAACTGCGGCGCAATAAGAACTTTCAATCCTCGGTCTCTATATGCTTTGACTTCTTCTAAAAAAGTTTCATCATCGGGATAATTGGGATTGTTTTTAAGATCATTGAAGGCTTTTGGCAATCCATTTTCTTCAACCCACTGCCAGGGCGGATCGATTTCGACCCAAGTGTAACCTTGCTCTTTCAAATGCTTAGCAGTGGAATCGAAAAAATCATGAAATGCGGGTACATAAAGATCCTCGATAGTTTGCCCGGATCGGAATGGTCGGTTGTTCACTCTTGGCAAAAATTGTCCTGAAGGTTCTTCATTAGTTGTTTTTGTAATCATCCCCTCCTTGGGAAACCATCTCCACCTTTCTATGATATCTTTCTGTATTTTAGTTGGTTCATAACTTGCTTGTCTTCCATGTTTAGTCCAGAAATAATTGTTGGTGTCTCTATCCGGCTCTTCTCGGGTTGGTTCTAAGTATTCGGCGGTATGGAAGTCATATCTGTTTCGAGAATAGCGGTAACGGATAGTATCTCCTCCTATCGGGCTGTATCCTTGGTCGAAAAGTTGAGTTTCATTCAGAGTTATTGTATAGGTGAAATCTTTTATTTGTTCCATTTTGTGAGGGATTTGCATTACATATATCCAGATGGTATCTCCTTCAGGAGTGTTTTCAGGAATTATAACTTCAAACGCCATCCCCTTGCTGAGCGCCTCTGGAAGGGAAATTTCAGATCCGTTTGATGGTTCAGACTGTTGTTGTCTTTCGTCTGCGGAGAGCGGTAGAGAAATTTGTTTCGTTGGTTCTATTTTTTCTAAAGATTCTCGAGCACAACCGCTCATTAAAATAAAAGAAAATACCACCAACGCTACGAGCAAATTGTTTTTTACCATTATCTTACAGCTAAGTCTGGGCAAACCGTCTTGAAATCAGAGCAACAGTTGCCATTCCTCACGCAGACTCCATCACAAAAGCACCAATCGTCCCCGGATTCCGCATACCCGGTGCAATGCCCGACACAACTCAGGGCTGGATTCAATGTTCTTCCGGCGGGATCACCGCGAGGCGGTTCAGGCTGCGGTTGTCTTTGGTCTGCTGAAGGTACATAACCTGGTTCCAACGGTTCAGTACTTGATCCAGTACTTTGAACTTTTTCTGCTTGTCCAAATTTGGTTGAAATTCTAAATATCTTTTTAAAAAAACCAATGACTTTTTGTATGAGACTCTTCTGCTCAGGAGATGATGCCGGAAATTCATCTGCCACTTCGTGCGGCTCTGTCTGTACTCTATCTTCTGGCTCTCTTTGTTGCTCTTCAGACTGCTCTTCAGATTCATCGCCATATTGGTTTTTACACCGCTCGCACAGCTGCCTTCCCGTCTCATCCGGAACTAAGGAACAGCTCGGCGGCCAGGTTATCCCCTCGCAAAAATCTTTCCCTACGTCAGGCATCATCAAACCTCTTTCACTGGATCTACTTCCTCCTTCTGGTGCACGACGGCCCTGCTCATCATCATCCCGGCCAAAAAAAGAAGATCCTCCCGGCACTCCCCCACCATGAGCTCGGCTGCTCCATTCGGAAGGTAAATCCTGTTCCGGAACAGCAACCAGGCGGGCAACATACAACCCCTTACCCTTGACAGCAGCATACACGACTTTTCCCGTCGGATCAACACCAATGCCCTGTCCTTCTCCGGCCGGCAAACCAGTATTTTCAGGACTCCAGGTCTGGCCAAAATCCTTGCTTTTAAAGACGCCATCAGAGGTAGAAGCATACACCATATCGGGTTCTTCTTGGACATATTCTACATCAAACGCCGGCGTATTCTTGGTCTGTTTCCACAGAGCTCCGGCATCGCTTGAAAGAAAAAGCCCTTTTTCCGTCGCTGCCAGCACTTTATTTCCATTAGTGGGATGTACGATAAGAGTAGATACGCTAGTGCTTTCTCCTAACCCGCTATTCGCTGCTGTCCAGGTTTTTCCTTGGTCAATTGACTTGTAGATTCCTTTTCCTACTTTCGCTTCATGCTCTGTCGTGGCAATATACATTACTTTGCTATTTTGGGGATCAATGGTAATATCATGAATGGCAGTCTCTGCTTCATGGGGAAAACCAGCATCGGATTCCTCCCAGCTTTTTCCATTATCTCTGGACACAAAAATATGTGCTCCTTCCAGTGGAAATTTTTGGGGATTGAAAGCATCGGCAACGGAACCAACGTAAATAATGGTATCATCCTGCGGATCAAAAGCAGCGCCATGCAAATGAATGGAACCGTCACCCGCAGATGTTTGCAGCAAATTTTTTCCCCGGCCTACTCCTTGGTGAAATGATTCATGGTTAGCCAGCATCCAGCTCACTCCTCCGTCTTCACTCAGGGCAAAAGGACCGCCGCTCTGCCATCCTGTGGCGAGAATTTTATCCGGATTCTGGGCAGAGAATTTAATGCGCATGGGATAATGGAGGGTGGGCAGTTGTGCCTGACGCCAATGCTGTCCAGCATCTTCGGTCTTTAAAGCTCCCCGTGAAGCTACTCCAGCATACCAGGCTTCATAGGGCTTTGAGGGATTAACCGCAACTTCTTCAAAATTGTATTCGAAAATTCCCTCATCACTTTTCTGCCAGATTTTTCCGCCATCAGTGGTGAGGTAGATGCCTTGATGTGCCAGCAGACCTTGCCGATATCTCCCTTCCCCGCGCACTGCCGACCATAAGCTGGAAGTTCCCACGAAAGCAATATCGGGATTGGTGGGATGGACAGTGACAATCTGAATATTTTTGGGAAGGTTTTGTGAAACATCTTTCCAACTCTCTCCCCCATCCTCGCTGCGGAAAACTCCTTGAAAAGTAGCAGCGTACAAAAAGTTAGGATTGCTTTTCGCTGGGCGAACCCGATGGATGTCTGTTAATTCTCCCGTTATCTCTTTCCAGGTGCTTCCTGCATCGCTGGATTTCCATACTTAATCTTCCGTAGCAGCAATGATTACTTGCTCTTGTTGCTCGCCAGTAATCTCCAGCGAAATGACGGGACGATCGGTGTGGTGGAGTTTTTCGTACTTATTTAGCCGACTTATATTCTAGAGTATCTATTTTACCTTTTTAAAGTACTCGAAAAATCCTTTAAATAGGAACATTATCCTTTCTTTATGGAAATTAAAGTTAATGACTTAAGTCGAGAAGAGCTAATTGACCT
>JACPND010000031.1 GCA_016185625.1 Candidatus Woesearchaeota archaeon
AATGCCAATGCCACAGGATTTAATATTACCACAACCAGAAACGGAAGCGTCTTTACGGGAGTGATCGATCCGGCTATTGTGACAGATGGAGTGTACAGGATTCTGGCCTTGGCGAATGATTCGGTGAGCAATATAAATAGCAGTATTGCCAATGTTTCATTTACTCTTGACAAATCTCCGCCATCAGTATCGCTGGGAATGAATTTTACCAACGGATCTAATTTCAGCTCCTTTGCCAATTTCGGAGGATTGAATAAAATAGAACTCAGTGTCACATCTAACGATACCACCACCTACACCAGAAATGTGATCTTGAGCGTAGACAATGCCAATGCCACAGGATTTAATATTACCACAACCAGAAACGGAAGCGTCTTTACAGGAGTGATCGACCCAGCAGTGGTAGCAGACGGCGTGTACAGGATTCTGGCCTTGGCGAATGATTCGGTGAGCAACATCAATAGCAGCATCGCCAATGTGACGTTTAGGATTGACCGGGCACCGCCGCCAGTATCATTAGGGATGAATTTTACCAATGCAACAACGTTCAATCTGCTTTCCAGAAAAAAAATAACCTTCACCATTGTCTCCAATGATTCCACCACGTATACCCAAAACATCAGACTGGGGATCAATAACGCCAACGGGACGGAATTGAACCTTTCCACGACGCGAAACAGCTCGGTCTTTGCCGCAGAACTTGATCTGGCCACGGTAAGCGATGGGACGTATGTTGTCACCGCGTACGCCAACGACAGCGTGGCCAATGTAAATTCCAGCATTGCTAATGTCTCCTTCGTCCTGAGTATCATCGCGCCTAATTTCACCAGCATACTCAACACTTCAGAGAATTTCAGGCGTTACCAGAATTTCACCGCCTCGACATTAATAGAGGACGCCAACATTGATTATTATATTTTCGCAACCAATGCCTCAGGCAGCTGGGCAAACGTGACGGTAGATATCAGCAGTTCGAGCTTTAACGCCAGCCATTCCGCAAATATAACCATGGCCAAGAACAGCCGTGTCTGCTGGTATTATTGGGCTAATGACACCAATACCAATGCAGATAACTCCAGCCTGAATTGCTTTACCGTCAGAAACAGCCCGCCCCTCTTCAATATGACGCTGGAGAATAAGACTGCGTTGGTAGGGATTACGTTTACCTATGATATCAATTGCAGTGATGTGGATGAAGACGCCATCACGTATAGCGATGATAGCTCGTTGTTTGACATCAGCGCAGAAGGAACCATCAGTCTTCAGGCCTCTGAAAGCCAGATCGGCAGTTACACCGCACAGATTACCTGCAGCGACGGCGATCTTAATAGTTCACAAGCCATCAGTATCGGTATCACTTCTGCATCATCCGGCGGAGAAGGGCCTGCACCCAGTTCAGGCACTGGCGGTGGAGGCGGAGTTTCCAGGGCTGCCTGTTATAGCGATGCTGATTGCGGCGGCAAGGAGTTTATCGATGACAAATTCTGCAAGCGCGATGGAGTGTACCAGAAACTCATCCAATACCGCTGTACTAACCCTGGCACTTCTTCCGCAGCCTGCACTTCTGAACAAGAAGAAGAGATTATCGAATCCTGTGATTTTGGCTGCAAGGACGCACACTGTCTGGCTTTGCCAGAAAGCAGACAGGCAGAACCAACGCCGTTGCCTTCGAAAGCGAGAGAAGAAATACCAGAAGAAGAAGCCGCTCCTCTTTTCGGACAAGCCATCTTCTCCGGCAAACAGAAGAAAGTACATACTCGATTGGCAAACGTCGCGCGTTCAATATGGAAGCCACTAGCAAAGGCACTGGTGAAAGCAAAGGGCTATGCTTTTATTGTGGTCTTTGTGGCGGTAATCATAATTTTATTGACGTTTATCTTTTCCGTGACTCGCGTCAAGATGCCGGCGATAATCCAGAGGCCGGTGATGCAACCTTTCATCTCAGCAAAAACTGCTATTGCTCCATCGCAGTCTGATTTAGAAAGAATAAATAGTCGTCTTACGGCCCTGCAGCAGGAAGAGATGGTGGAGCGACCAGTGGTTGTGCCAAAGAGGGTTGCGCTCCCAGAAAAACCGGTAGTGAAGCCGCTGCCGCCTCTCAAAATACGGGTTGATACTTCGCTCTGGAAAAAGCAGCTGGAAAAGATTGATCAACAACTCTCTCATCTGGACCTTGCTCCCAGAAATACCACGCATGTAAAAACCACGCCGCAGGGATTTGAGAGTAAAAAACGGATTGAAATCAAAAGAAAAACAGAGATTAAAAAACAATCTCCAAAAGCAAATAAATCCTTCCGTTCCTTCCAGAAAGAACAGGGCGAGATTGAAAAAGAATTACAGAAACTCACTGAAGAATCTTAATCTTGCAGGAGCAGGGCATTTTAGTAGCGGCCCGGCGCAGTGCTTCTTGACCGAGTTTTACGTGTTGCGCTGGCAGACGTACTTCAAATAAGGCTTGTCCTACCGTGATTTGAGCAGCAGAGCCGATCACTTTTCCAAAGGCTTTCTGCATCCCCGTACTCATCCGGTCAGCGCCTGCTCCAGCCGCCAGCGGATTTTCACGCAGGACATGAAAAGGATATACTAATAGTTTTATAAAATAATTCTTACCTAAAACTTTTTCCAGCACACGATTGGAGGTGGTTCTCGCAGACTCCAGTGCATTTTGGCGAATTTGCATGCTCCGCAGGGTGTGCAGGGTAAGGATAGTATCAAACTTGGCTCTGGGATCACCCATCTCAAATTTGGTGATTTTCAGATGCGGATATCCCCCGCGGACAAAGTTCTTTTTATTGTACTTGCTGATGCGGGTGTACGGCCGTTCCAGGCGCTGATATGCCACAAATTTCCTAATGCGTGCCATGATTTGCTGGAAAGGGGGTTTATTTATAAAGATTTCGAGAGTGTGTACTTATTTAGCCGACTTATATTCTAGAGTATCTATTTTACCTTTTTAAAGTACTCGAAAAATCCTTTAAATAGGAACATTATCCTTTCTTTATGGAAATTAAAGTTAATGACTTAAGTCGAGAAGAGCTAATTGACCT
>JACPND010000032.1 GCA_016185625.1 Candidatus Woesearchaeota archaeon
CCCATCAGAGAGAAGATTACTATTAAACGAGTAATTGAAGGCGGTCTGGTTGGCAGTAGTATTCTGAATAGTTGTGTTCAGCATCGTACTTCCATTCGTTTGAAGTACCCAGCCAAAGGTGACATTGCCATACTGGCCTTGAGTTGTGTTTTGGATGAGAGTAAGGTTGATGTTGATGACGTTTCCGCTTAAATTAAGACTAGAAAGACCGTTGAATGTGTCAAAGGTAAGAGAAGAGCCATTGGTTGCAAATTTAGTGTCAGTCGTCGAGAAAACGACAAAACCACCACCTTGAGTAGAGGATCCATAGGAAAGATTAAAAGTACTTTGGGTAATCGTCGTCCCGATATGTCCGACGACACTAAATACCAGCACTGTTAATGCAATTAAAGAAAATAAAATCAAATTTGTTACATTTCGTTGCTTCATATATAACCACCCGCTTTTTTTGATTCTTGATAAGGAACTTAGTTCTGGGTTCTAGAATTAGAACTTATTTATAAATGTTTATTTTCACTTAAAAGGAAGAACTACTCTGTTTCCCGCTTTCCTCAGGGAGTCATCAGAGAATTTATATATACGTTCTCTCTCATTTCTCCTTGTTTTCACATGGTCGTCATCCCCGTTTCACATCTGGCCCTGCATCACGCCAAAATATTTCTCCGCGTGGACCTGAATGTTCTCCAGAATAATGGCGTCATTACCGACGACAGCAAACTGCGGGCGGCCATCCCCACCATACAGTATCTTCTGGAACGGAACTGTACCCTCATCTTGGCGACGCACTGGGGCGATCCAAAAGGAAAAATCGTTCCGGAACTAAAAACAGATGCGCTCGCCGCAGCTCTTCAGAAACTCATGAAGAGAAAAGTGACAAAGCTGCCTGATTGTATCGGCAAAGATATCAAAATGACCATTGACGCAGGAAAGCCGGGAAGTATTTTCATGCTCGAAAATCTTCGTTTTTATGCTGAAGAGGAAGAGGATAATCCGGCCTTCGCCCATGCCTTAGCTTCTCTGGCGGAGATGTATGTGAATGATGCCTTTGCCGTCTGCCATCGGAAACACGCCTCGGTGCATGCCATGACCAGATTTATCCACAGCGCCGCAGGACTATTAATAGAAAAAGAGATTGAGAATCTCAATAAAGCGCTGAATCCATTGCGGCCAGCAATCTGGATCATGGGCGGCGCAAAATTGGATAAGATCGAGCTGCTGCAGCAGGCGTTGCGGAAGGCAGACTATATATTAATAGGTGGAGCGCTGGCGTTTCCGTTTTTGAAGGCACGCGGTATTTCAGTGGGAATGTCAAAGATAGATACGGAATCGGTGAAGGTTGCTGCCAGTATTTTAAAACAGAAAGAAAGCCGGAAAATAGTATTGCCGGTTGATTTTATGGCAGCGGAGAAATTTACGCCCCTGGCTCCGGCTCGAGCTGTCGGATATAACGAGATTGGCAGTGGTGAAATAGCCTTGGATATCGGATCGAAGACGATTGAGTTGTTCAAGAGTTATCTGCGGAAAGCGCAGACAATCGTCTGGAATGGTCCTCTGGGCTATTTTGAATGGGCGAAGTTTGCGACCGGAACGAAAGAAATCGGGCGATATGTAGGGAAGTTAACCGCTATTACTATCTGCGGGGGCGGGGAGACTGCAGCGGCGATCCATAAGTTTCATCTACAACACAATCTGACGCATGTATCGACTGGCGGAGGAGCAACGCTGCAGTATTTGGCAGGGAAAAAGCTGCCGGGATTAGTTGCGCTGGAAGAGAATGCGGGAAGGTTTAAAGGGAAGATTATGTGAGAACGTATTAAGCCACCTTCTTATTCATCAAAACTTTCTAGAAATAGTATTTTAGCTTCAAAGTTTGGTAAATATTTTGTTAGTTCCAATTTTTACATTGCCTCAAGAGGTTCTTTCTTTTGGAAAACCAATGCTTTTTGACAGGACTGACTTCGTTAAATCGATAAAAGAAAAAACGCAGGAAATTGCTCCGCAACTGCCCTATAACGTTGATTTAACAGCTTCATTTCTTTCTGTGGCGTTTAACTACTCTCCTCTTTCACACTACCATTCCCCATCCCCAATCTTATTTCCTTCCCAAAGGTCAGCTTGACCAGCTCCTGCATCAATTTTATTTCACGGTCTTTGAACAGGGAGCGCTCCTGGAACTGCTCGGTCAGGGCATTGACTTCCTGCTCCAGCACATCAATGCGCTGCTGGTAATGCTCAAGGCGATATTCGGCATCGTCAATCTGCGCTTTATTTTTTTCGCCTGTGGGCTTGGCAGGGAGCCTGGCTAATTCCTGCGAAACCTGCAGGTATTCCTGCTGCGCTTCCGCCAGGAATTGCGGAGCTTTTTCAATGAGCGGAGATAATTTTCCCAATTCCGTAAGCGGAATGACCATAGACGAAGAACCGGAAAGCACTTTCTGATGCAATTGTTCCAGCAGGGTGATGATGCTAAGTGAATGGTCGTTGTAGAAAGCACCCAGCGGACTTTCACGGTATACTTTCAACTGCGGATACCAAGAAACTCCTTGAGAAAGAAGGTTATCCACTTGCGAGAAGAACTGAAAGACGCGCTCGCGGTTTTCCTTGAGACGGGAGATGAGCTGCCGGCGGGCATGAAAGGATTCTTTGTCCTGATCGCCGTAGAGCTGCAATAATTCCATCTCTTTTTCCTCAAATTTTTCCTGTGATTGCAGGAGCTGCTCGGATTTTGTGCTGAGGTTCTGCTGCAGCCACTGTTCATCACAGAGTGAGTCCTGAAAGAGGTTGATGCGGCGCAGTAATTCGCGCGTGTTTTTGATGATTTGAGTGTGGGCAATATCGAAGGGAAGCTGATGAAATCCCTGAAGTTGCGATGCGAATGGCGGCTTGGAACGTTCGAGAAGAGAGAGACTATTTTCGAGCCGCTCATGGAGATTGACGAGTTCGAGCAGCGTTTCAGGGAGGGTGATTTTATCGAGAAGCGATCTGGCCTGTTGGATGCGCAGGTCAGCTGATTGTTCCGGTAAAGAGCTGCGGAAAGCCAGCTTCCAGTTTTCTAATGCAGCAAGATATTCCTGGCATTGCTGCTGGACATCTTTACTCTCACTAAAATCCTGAAGCTGCTGATGAAGCCAGCCGGAGAATTGGGAAAGGGGAAGGTCTTGCAGCATGGGCTGCGTCGGCGGTTTGATTTTACTCCAAGCGTTCTGCAGCCAGCCCATGCGATGCGGGAGGAAGGATGGTTTTTAATGATTTCGATAGGGGAGAATAAGGGTTAATTGAAAATGATTTTTATTTCCCACTCACAATCTCAATGACATCCCGATGCTTTAATAGATATTCTTTCCCCACCGTCTTCTTCGTCTTTACGTCCTTGGCGCAGATGAAATTCTTTCCTAAATCAGTGTGCAATTTATACGCAAAATCCAACGCCGTACTTTTAGGCGGCAGTAAGAAACAATCCGGCAGGCAATGCCCTTCGGAATCTTCTAGTTTACTGACGCCGCCGGGAAAGATAGCTAGGTAACCCAATAACGTAAACACCGCCGTATCCAATACTTGCTGTACGCCGGTGCTGCCAAATTTCTGTAACATTGTTGTCCGGATAAATTCTAAAGCTTGTTTTTGCCGAGGATTTAATTTTTTTTCCTGAAGAAGGTTAAAATTATTTTCTCCCGGAATATATTCAATCAATCCGGCACGGGCGGCTTCACGCAAGGCTAACTCGCTATCGGCAGAACAGCCAACAATAATGTAATCCGGAAACTGTTGTTGCAGGCGGAGCAGATTTTCCGGCCCGGGAGATAGATCAATTTTATTGGCAGCGATGATCATCGGTTTGGTCTTCTGCCGCAAGAGAGTCGCTAATTTCGCTAATTCTTCTTTTTTCCAGTATTGCGGTTTTTCTTTATCCAATTTTAATGTGTCGATGGCTTCTTCGACGAGTGGCTCGGTGACTTTTAATCCCGATAATTGTTTTGCCAGAGCTATATGGACGTGCTGCTTCTCCTGCACTATTGTACGAGCGAATTTCTCCCAGCCTTTTTCAAGAATGCCCAAGTACCATAAATCTAATTCCACTTCCAGAAATTTGATGTCATCTGCAGGATCGTAGCTTCCGGGCTGAATCACTTCTCCTTTTTCATTGGTGGCACCGGCAACGTCAATGACGTGAATCAAAACATCTGCTTGCCGCAAGTCATCGAGAAACTGGTTGCCCATGCCCTTGCCTTCATGCGCTCCGGGAACAAGACCGGCGACGTCGAGCATCTGCACGGGAACGAACCGTTGGTGGTCAAGGCAGTATCCCGTTCGTGGATGACATTGTTTGTTGAAATATTTATCTGCACAATCGATTTTGACAAAACCTACGCCGCTGTTGGACTTTATTGTTGTGAACGGATAATTAGCGATTTCGGCGTCTGCCAGCGTAGCTGCTTTGAAGAAGGTGCTTTTTCCTACGGATGGTTTTCCTACGACGCCTACCAGCATAGTAATTCCTCCAGAGCTGGTAGGCTCCAAGCCGCAGCGCGGTTGCCTACAAGCATATGATCTCCTCCACCGGCTTGTAGGCTCCAAGCAACAGCGTGGTTGCCGATGAGCATATGAATTCCTCCGTAGCGTGCAGGCTCCGAACGAGAGTGAAGTTGCCGATGAGCATGAGGTTACGGGACAACACGAGATTTATAAATATTCGCCATTTTTCTTACTTTATGTCATTCGCTTTCGGACATCTGATCTTCGCCTGGCTGCTGGGGAAAGGATATGAAAAACTTTCCCATAAACAGCTCAGCCGCTGGGGATGGTTTTTTCTGCTGTTTGCCAGCATTCTGCCGGATGCCGATTTCCTGCTCGACTGGACGCTGGGAACGGAAATCCATCGGACGTTGACGCATAGTCTGTTGTTTGTGCTGGCGATGGGAGCACTTGGCTACGGCATCGGACGCTGGCGGTTTGCACATACGAGAGAGGGAACGGAATGGGGACTGGCGGCGGCAGGAGGAGTAACCACACATCTGCTTCTGGATATGGCTGGCTCGGGATATGGCACACCATTATTCTGGCCGAGCCTGCTGCATTTTTCCTTTACGAAGATAGCTTATTTTGATCCGATGATACCATCATTTTTGCATAGTTCCTCAGAGCGTATTCTGCATTCCCTGAAGTTAGCGATTCTGGACATGGGGATGGGAACAGCTTGGCTGTTTTATCTGTGGTGGAAGAAGCGGGTGGAGTTCTAAAGATTTATATACCTCAAAATGCTTCCTGAGGCATGACCTATCGGAAGCTGGCAAACCCTATCGAAGTTCATATGCTTAAAGTGAAGTATAAAGACATCTTTGACCTAAAAGCATTCTATGAAACCATGCATGAATGGCTGCTGGAACATGAATGGGGAGATTTACAAGAAAACATCGACCGCTGGGAAACATTCTATGGCGAACGGGTGGGAGCTGGAAATGTAAAAGAGCTGTGGTTCCAGTGGAGAGTGTGGAAGGAAGGGAAAAAAATAGGGTCGCCATTTCTGAATTATTATCTGGATTTTAACTTTCATGTGATTGGATTGACAACGACGGAAATTGTACGCGAGGGAAGAAAGATTAGCGTGAATAAGGGAGAGCTGGAGATCCTGATCAAGGCAGTTATTGACGAAGTCTATAAAGAGAAGTTTGCTGAACAGACGCTGTTGAAGCAGGTGCAGGAATTGTTCACCCGCCGATTATACCGCAAGACCGTGGAACAGCGGAAGAAAGAGCTGTATCAGGAAGTGTATGTCCTGCAGAATCTCATCAAGCAGTGGTTTAAGCTGAAGCGCTACCTGCCCTACGAGGAGGCGAAAGGATTCTACCCGTCACAGGCCTGGCCCAGCCATCTGAAGGAATGAAGTTTATAGATTGCATTATATGTTTTGTATTGGTTATCTTCCACAACATTTAAATAATGACAGTACTTTTAAGTAGTCCTATGGTGGGGGTATTTCTATGATCGGAAAGGTTCTGATTTTTTTAATGGTAGCCGTCTTTTCTATTGCTATTTTCTCCGTCGCCCAAAAGCAGATTCCCGCGCAGTTTCTGGGTGGAAAAGAGATCTATTCGCCCAGCGACTGGGTGAAGGAAGATCAAATAAAAGTCTACGGAGATAAGGTGGTCATGGACATTCCGGGAGCGACCTGGGCGAGCTTTACGGACACCAATTCCATGGATCCATTTATTGACGAGACGTCCAATGCCATCGAAATCAGGCCGTCGCATCCAGATTCGATCAGGCCGGGAGATATCATTTCTTTCCGGACAAGTTACGGAACGGTCATTCACCGAGTGCAGGAAGCCGGAAAAGACGAAGAAGGATTCTTTTATATCGTGAAAGGAGATAATAACACCGCCGCCGATCCGTATAAGGTGCGCTTTGACGACGTGAAAGGAGTGGTGGTAGCGGTGGTTTATTGAGCAGGAAAAGGACTTTCATGTTGCAATCGGCCTGCTATTGTTCCCCTGCTGCGAATACCATTTAAAAGAGAATCAGGAATAGTTACAATACCCAAATCATGGAGTAACTTTCCCTTGCCGTACAACAGTTCTCGGGCGGCGGCGGTCTTCTGCGTCTCACACAAATAACTATCGCAGCGATCCAAATCATTTTGTAAGTCATAAATTGTGGTGAATAATTCTTCGAAGATAGTTTTAGAATCATACAATGGAGGAGAGGTTTGTCCGCGAGGGATGGAAGCAATCAGCTGGAGATTCTTATCAATTGCCTTGTCAAAGAAACTGATTAAGAATAAGGAATATTTACCCTCACTCATGTGTTGAGCGACATATTTTTTGAATTCACCGTTGCTGGCCTTTTGCAACTGCTCAACGGCAGTCTCATCTTTTGATTCATACGCCTGCTCAAGTGCCAAATAGGTTAACAAAAAGGCCGGAAAGTCGGCACTGCGCATAACTGCATTTGTCCCCAGGCCAACGACAGTACAGTAGCTGCTGATGTCATCAGCCCAGGAGCTATACCCAAAATCTTCCAAATCTAGCATCGTTTGCCCAATCTGGTTTAACCCGTTGCAGTCGCGATGCTGCAGCTTCCGCACATGGTGGAGCTTATCGGCCATTCCAAAAAGTTCAGAAAGACGCTCCTCGAGCGGAATAGCCAGGCGTTGTTTTATGAAATCCTCTGTAGGAGAGAATTTGTATTCACCAACAGCAGTTTTACAATTTGAATTAAAATGATAAACCGCCCGCACTAAGTTTTCCTTAAACAGAGACTGATCAACTTGATTAAATACCAAAGCGTCCGTTTTGTACAGAGCATTCCTCTCGAATTTACTTTTATGGGCATTGATTACCCCGTTAAACCGAGCTACTACTTTTACACCATCCAGAAAAGAGGCGTTGAATATCTTTGGATCTTGGTGACAACCTAACAGTTCTTTTTTCTTATTCTCACCGTTGAGAAATTCTTCAACGACAGTGTGATATCTGCGTGAGGCGCCTACTAAAGGGGGAATCAGCTTTTTGACAAACCGAGGGTTACTGTCACATCCCTGCATAACCAAGTTCCGAATCTGCTTCAAGTTACGATGTTCTCGCGTCCAAAGAAATTCTGGAGTATGGTATTTGACATGGGCCGGCTCATCATAACCCTCAATAGGCACATAATGTTTGGCTACAAAAATGTGGCTTTTTCCTCTTTTCTCTTCAGCATTCGCTAATTGTATTTTGGCAAATTCTGCATGGCGGCTGCGCCAAGTTTTTAACACCTTACAATCATTATAACTTTGGTAGTCCTTGCCAAGCGAAGCGCGTATTCTTTCTTCCCATTCTTTCTGAGTAGCTTCCTCTAACATGAGGGGTGTGAAATCTCGTTTATTTATAAAGATTTCCCTAAATCACTATTCTGAAATAGTTACGTGTACACTTGCTGCCCGAGATTATGTACATGGCTGATGAAGCGCCGCACTCTGGAAGTAAGGACGGGATAATCTTCCACTGCCCGGTTCTTGGCATCTAAATCGTCCAGTAAGGGAGCTAAAGTCTGCTTGGAATCAGAGAGCTGCAACGCAAGATTCTTGTCCTGCATATTGACCGCTTTCATAGTATCCATATAATATTGACTGAGACGTTCCAAAAAACTCTCGATAAATTTCTTTTCTTTCGGAGAGAGCTGAAGTTGCCTGGCGATGCGGGCAATCCGGCGTACCTCATCAGCTGCTCCTTCCAGATGAAATCCAATGCGATGGAAGTGCAGCAAGCCTACAGGAGTATAATTGAAATTTTTAATCGCCCGCGTGGCGTTTTCCATGTTGTAAAGAACAGTCCGATATAGTAAAAAATACAAACGATTCACATCATCATCACGATCATTGATGCTCTGATAATTGTCCTCTTGAAAAATATTGCAGGTTTCCTTAAGCATGGTACGAGTCACCACATCCATCTTTTTGATGAGCTCCAGGATAGAGACTTTATCCATGTTCAGAAAATCACGGGCAATGACGGAATCAGAACCCTGTTCCATGATCTCCAAGGCAATCAGGCTCTGGATAACCTGCTGAAGCTCTTTGACCTTACTTTTTAGTTCTCTTCCTTTAAAGATAATCGTCCGGATATTTTGTATGTAGGCTGAATTGACTTCGCGACGGAGACGTTCCGTCGATTTCCCATCGATGATGATGACGCATTCCTTCTCTTCACTTTGATTTTCGGATTCTTTCGCAGCGAGAGTAAGATTAGCACCGCTCTCATCCAGATATACTAAATCCCCTTTTTTCAGCTTATTCTGCCTGACCCAGCTCTTAGGCAGGGAAATGACGAAGCTGCTTTTTCCAAAGGCAATGATTTTACGGTATTCCATGGTAGCTCCCACAATTCAAAACACAACCTCACACCAACAACCCACACCAACATACATATACTCATTATATACTATTTGAGAAAGGTATTTATATTTAAATGTTTTGGTGGTATTTGGGGCGTAGGGGAAACTCTACCGGGGGTGGAACTATGGCAGACAAGGAACATCTCGAGGCGGAAGAGAGTTTCTACTCGAGAGCAAATCGGGAATTACTGCTGGAGCAGGATGCGCTGCGGAATGAGGAAGACGGATTTATGCAGGGCTATGAGGAAGGATTTGCTGACGTGACGACTGCAGAAGAGCTGGGAGAGCTATGAGCTGGAAAGAGGTCTTGGGCATGGGACAGGGCAATGACGCAGAGATGATGAGGCATATTGACGAAGCACGACGGGAAGGCGAGACGCAGGAGTTCATGTTCGGCGGCCGGATGATCCAGGTGCGGGTGAAGCCAGTGTCGCGTGAGGGCATCATGCGGGAGTATGACGACTATTATCTGAAGAAGAATTGAGAGAACAATGGCCGGACCGAGAGATGTAAGCGAAGCAAGGTAACTCGCCTATAACTTTAATTGCAGAAGTCTTTTATAGCGTGAGCACTCTCTGATACGGATATTACAGACTGCGTGAACGGATTCTGGAAATCATCCCTTCGCTGCCAGAGCGGGAAGCAGACGTGATTACCCTTCGCTATAGCTTGCAGGATAGGAAGGAAAGTTGAGAGAGTTTGTTACTCCCTGATTGAAGACGGCTTTTTAGACGTAACCGAAAATTTACCGTCGTTTTTCGCCATGGGCCGCTTTTCGGGATGCACACCATGTCGTTGGAGTAATTCTGGAAGAGTGGCCATCGAACAACAAAAATAGAGTGATTTATAAATCTTTCTATATTTGCTACTAAAAAGTAGTTTTATAATTAACAGCACAAAACAAACCATCTCCAAACCTTTTTAAATTCCTTCCTTCTTCCCACTGCCATGCTCTTTCCAGACTACAAACCACAGGAACTTGAACCGCAGATCGTCGAATACTGGCGGGAGAAGAAAGTTCTGGATAAGCTACGGAAGAAAAACGAGAAAGGGCCGAAATTCTATTTCCTTGATGGGCCGCCGTACACCAGCGGCAGATTTCATTTGGCGCATGCCTGGAATTATGGGTTAAAAGATATGGTACTGCGGTATAAGCGGATGCAGGGATTCAATCTCTGGGACCGGAATGGATTTGATATGCACGGCCTGCCCACGGAACATAAAGTGATGGCCAAATACAAGTTAGAAACAAAGAAGGATATTGAAAAGTTTGGCCTGGCGAAATTTATTGCCGAATGTGAAGCTTTCTCCAAAGAGATGGCAGCGTTGATGACCAAAGATCTGGAACGGATGGGAATTACGTTTGACCTCAAGAACCCCTATATGCCCATCACGCCGGAATTTATGGAAGGAGAATGGGGATTGATTAAAACAGCGCAGGAGCAGAAGCGATTGTATTATGGTGAAAAAGTATTAACCTGGTGCCAGTTCTGCGAGACCAGCATCGCCAAGCATGAATGCGAATACGAGACCGTCAAAGACAATTCTATTTTCGTGAAATTTCAGCTGAAAAAGAAAAAAGATGAGTTTTTCGTTGTCTGGACAACCACACCGTGGACGATTCCATTTAATCTGGCGGTGATGGTGCATCCCGAGATTGACTATGTGAAAGTGCAGGTGGATGGCGAGAAATGGATCTTGGCAAAAGCGCTGGCGGCCCTCGTCGTGCAGAGCGTCGCGGGAAAGAAAATGAAAGTGCTGGAAGAGTTTAAGGGCAGTAGGTTAGAGGGCCTAGAATATGTTCATCCGTGGGAGAAAGAAATTCCCTTTGCCGAACTGAAAAAGAAACACAAGAACATTCATACGGTGATTCTCAATTCGCAGTACGTCGATACCACGGCAGGAACAGGATTAGTGCACGCGGCTCCCGGCTGCGGGCCGGAAGACCAGGAAGCCTGTAAGCCATATGACATTCCGCCGTTTAATCTGGTGCAGGAGAACGGATTTTTTGCGCCAGAGATCGGCCAGTTTGCCGGAAAGAGAGCAAAAGTGAATGACGCAGAATTTATTGAAGCGCTGCGAAAAACAGGAGCGCTCGTGGGCGAGAGCGTAGTAGAACACGAATATCCACATTGCTGGCGCTGCCACCAGCCGGTCATTTTCCGGATCACCAATCAATGGTTCTTTCGCGTGGAAGATTTGCGCGAGAAGATGCTGAAAGGGAACAAAGGAGTGCAATGGATCCCGGACACGGCGCTGCATTCGTATGAATCCTGGATCACCAGTTTGAAAGACAATTCGATTTCCCGACAGCGCTATTGGGGGACGCCCTTGCCCATCTGGAGATGTGAGAAGTGTGACGCGGTGGAGGTTATCGGTTCACGTGCGGAATTGAAAAAGAAAGGCGGCAAAGTACCGAAGAATTTACATCTCCCATGGATTGATAAAGTGGTACTGAAATGTTCCTGCAGCGGAATGATGAGAAGAGTTCCCGATGTGATTGATGTCTGGGTGGATTCAGGAACAGCCTCCTGGAATTCGCTGGACAACAATCCAGCGCTGATGAAGAAATGGTTTCCGGCAGATGCTATTCTGGAAGCAAAAGAGCAGACACGCTTGTGGTTCAGCATGCTCTCGATTTGTTCCTATCTTTACCTAGGCAAGCCAGCCTACAAAAACGTCTACGTCTATGGGATGCTGAATGACATTGAAGGTAGAAAGATGAGCAAGAGTTTAGGGAATATCATTTCGCCGTATGAATTGATCGATAAGCACGGTGTCGATGTGCTGCGCTATTACATGGGACAGAATGATGCGGGGAAAGAGATCAATTTCAGCTGGGATGAATGTATCGTCAAGGCACGGAACCTGCAGGTATTGTGGAATGTCCATAAGTTTTTGATCAGCCTGGCACAGGAGAATAAAGTGAATCCGTCCAAGCTGGATGCATCGATCAATTTCAACGTCATGGGCGTGGAAGAGAAGTATATTGTATCACGCCTGCATTCGACGATGAAGAAAGTGACAGGATTGTATGAGAACTATCGCCTGGATGAAGCTATTGCACCTTTGGAAGAAGTGTATCTGGAATTAAGCCGGACGTATATCCAGATGGTGCGGGAGAAAAGTTCTGCGGGGGAGGATGAAGATAAAGAAGTGGTGATGTTTACGATTGGATACGTACTATTAGAGTTGCTGAAGATGTTTCAGATAGTAACACCGTTTGTCTGCGAAGCGATCTATCTGAATTTAAAAGAGGAATTTGGATTGAAAGAATTGAGTCTTAGCCATTATCGCTGGCCGAAATTTGAAGCGAAACGAATTGATGTGAAACTGGAAGGAGCGATGAATGTTACGCAGGATATAATCCAGGCAGCGTTGAATGCACGGGAGAAGGCAAAATTAGGATTGCGCTGGCCGGTGAAGGAAGTGGTGATCGTGACGAGAAACGCCGAGACGGTCGAAGCGGTGGAGCAATTACGGGAAATAATTCAGTCGCAGGTGAATGCCAAAGCCATCAGCGTGTTGGAAACGATGCCGGGGATGAAACTGAAAGTGAAGCCGAATTATGCCAAACTTGGGCCGGCCTTTGCAGAATTTTCGCCGCAAGTCATAGCTCATCTGACGATGACCAGTCCAGAGACAATTTTGAAACGGATTGAGGAGCAGAATAAATATACTGCCAAGGTAGATGGAAGAGAGATTACGATTACCAAGGAAATGCTGACGATTGACCGAGAAGTTCCTGCAGTCTATGTTGGCGGCGAGAGCAAGCAGGCGTTAGTATATATCAATACCGAACGGACAGAAGAATTGGAGACGGAAGGCTTTGCCCGGGAAGTGATGCGGCAGGTGCAGCAATTGCGGAAGGAAGCAGGATTGCAGAAATTGGATAGGGTGTTGTTATATCTAAAGGTGAGCGAAGAGATGAAGAAGCGATTAGGGAAGTTCAAGCTGGATATCGAAGAGAAAGTAGGTGCGGAAAGAAGTGAGATCTCGACGCTTGATCCGGTGCGGAAGCATTTGTATCAGAAGGAATTTGCGGTGAAAGGAGAGAAGTTTAAGGTGTGGATGGGGAAGGTGTAAGTTCTTTTTTAAAAATATTTGGGGAAATTTCAGAGTAAAATTTATATACTTTAACTTACATATAAGTGAAAAGAATGAAAATCATGCTGAGCCGCCATGCCAAAGAGCAGGCTCGGGAACGAGGTATCTCCATAAATGAGATTACGAAAGCCATACAGCAAGGAGCAAAGCATATTCAGGGACCCCATAAAATAGTTTCAGACTTCATGCATATACGAATAGTCTACAAAAGAATAGAAGAAACACATTATATAATTATGGTGGTGATACGAACATGAAATCAACCTGCCCTATCTGTGAAAAAGGAACCCTCCAGCCTAAAAAAGTAACTTATGAGGTTTACGGCATAAAGCTAGGTTTGTTTCCGGCCAAAGTTTGTAGCGTCTGTAAAGAAGAATGGTTCAATGAAGAGACCAGCAGGAGGATTGAAGCAATAGAAAAGAAAAAAGGCTTATTTGGATTATCAAAGAAAACAAAAATATCGTATTCCGGAAATTCTTTGGTTATCCGGATTCCGGAAGCCTTGGTTTCCTTCATGGGTATTAAAAAAGAAGATGAAGTATTGATTCATCCTGAAGGGAAAAGTAAGATTGCCGTGGAATTAGCGTAATGTTCCCATCAACAGATACCTCTTTCTTTGTTCCGCGTAATGATTCACATACTGCACGAACTTGCGCACGTTTTTCTTCCGCTGCACGATGGTAAGTGTGTTCGGCGCACCAGCAATCATAGTATATTCGCCAGTACCATCTACATACACAATATTCCCGCCCCAGGATGAATCCCAAAGAGAGGTAAGGTCAAAGATCAAGTCGATCCCTGGCTTTTCCAGCGATTGGTCGTTTAAGAGGATGTAATCGCGCCAGGAAAAGGAATAAAGTCGAAAAGAAATCTTTATTTTTTTAGGCAGGAGAAGAGAAAAAAAATCTAAAAATTCTGAGGAGGAGAAGAAAGCATCCACCTTCGCCGGGATTTCAGCAACCGAATACGAATGCAAATGCGGAATTTTTTCATGGCGGAAGCTGCCGGAGACGACTGCCTGACAAAGCTGCTCATAAACCTCTTTGGTGAAAAACTGCTGCAATTGCACGCTGGGCAATTCTTTGTTCAGATGAAAAGTTTTCTGTATTTCCGCACGTGTTTTCTGGTTCAGATACAGGAGATTGATTTTATCCATGAAACCACCCGCTGAGCGCCACTCTTTGTTTTTTCACCAGCATTTCCTCTACCTCATGGAACGATCTTTTCGACACTTCAAAAAAGATGAAAGTATTCTGTCGTGGAACAAGATTTTTAGCAATGGAAGTTGGCATATTTTTTTCTGTATTGTAAAAATTAAGTGTTCCGCCATCTCCATTTTTTAACGTAGAGAGATAATAAATATACGCAATAGCTCGTCCTTCCAGCTGATCATCATGCGGCAGGAGAAAATCAGTGTCGGTGTACAACGTGCCGGAGATATCGAGGGAATTTGATTTTAGTTTTTTCCCGGCGATGTTCTGGAGGTAAGAAATGAATTCTTCGGAACATAAAAAAGAACGGAACTGTTGTATCGTTTTGTTGTTGGAGCAGACCAGATCTGCGGTCTGGGAAAATTGGAATAAATCGGCTTGCTTGACGGTGAATGTTTCCTGAAGAAGAGCTTGTTTTATTTTTTCTGCTTTCTCTTCCTGCAGGAAATTATGAAGTTCGAGATGGGGGAATGGCTTATTCTGCAGGAACGATGATTTCATCTTTTGGATTATAGATTGTTGAAGGTAATGTGGATTGAGCCAGGACTTCATACGTAAGAGAAAGGGGGGATTCATTAAAAATCTTTAGACTTAATTTCTGCTTAATTTCTCCAAAAACTTAATAAATCAACTTCTTCCCGTTGAGTTCAAGCCCCAGTAGCTTAGCGGTTGAGCACCTGACTTGTATTGGCTGAGGTGTTGCCGATGTATCCAAAGCATATCAAGGTATCAGGAGGTCGCGCGTTCAAATCGCGCCTGGGGCTCTTTTCAAAGAAAAATATATAAAGAATAGAACTAATTACTCAGCACATGCAAGAAACAATTACTATTGAAAGAAAAGAGTACGAAGAACTAAAGAGAAAAGCAGACATAGATACGGATTTCCTGCAACAGTTGATGAGCAGTTTAAGAGACATCAAAGAAGGTAAAGTTCGGCGGGTAAAATAACTATCGGATTAAGATTCTGATCTCTTCTTTAAAGTTGTCAATGAGTAGAAAAATAGTGTTAATTATCTTTTGTTGATCTTTTTTGTCACTGATGGCAACTAAATAAACTGCCGGAAGATCTTCATAGATGAGATAATAAACGCGAAAGCCACCGCGCTTCTTTTCACGGAGCCAGGGAACTCGCAAATGATCGCCGACATAGGGATTTAAAACCAACTGATCCTCAATCCTATCCAGCCAGTCATGAAAATCTTTAGGAAATTTTTCAAGTTCTTTATCAAAAGTTCTGGAGTGGAATATGATGTACGACATATACTGAATAAAATCAAAGTAATATATAAAGAGTTATTATTCCCACAGCAATTCAAAGAACTAGGTGTACGATTCGACGGCCATATGCGTAGTATTCTTTGGCTTGGGTATCCACTTTTTAGTCTTCCTGCATTTTTTCATAAGTCTTTGCTTGTCGATATAATTGTAGTAGACATCACCAATATCATACAATGAAGATATCCCACCTAGGTCTTTATTCCCTCTGGAATTTTTTTCCAACTTCCTGCTGTATTGATGATCTCGTTCAATACAGTTATTATTTCTTTTCAGACCATATTTTCTGCATTTAATTGGCACACCATGTGTCAATGTTGCCACATTGAAAAAGAATTTAGTATGTCCCTTTTGGTAGTGCGTCAACATATCTGAAGTAAAATTGAATCATTTGCTATTCATCTCAAGAAGGTTAATTTCACAATGAAACAGAATTCTTGCCGCTTTAAATATTTTACCGAGTTTTTTAAAAAGTAGCGGGGGGAGGACTTTCACGCCGCAACCATTTTGCGCGGTGGGCTTTACGCCCGCCCTATTCGCCCAGATTGCTGGCATTTGAACCTCCGATCTACGGGTTATGAGCCCATCGGGTACTCCTAGCTTCCCTACCCCGCTATATTCCGGAAAAAAGACAAGCTCTTTAAAAAGATTTGGTTTTTCAAAAATTAAATTTAACCAACAGTACTTATTTAGCTAAAGTGTAGCCTGTAGCATAGAATATACATTTTTATCCTGCTTCTGCCATGTGGAAATTAAGCTCATCATTACCTCATAATTTCTCTTGCCCATATCACTTCTTAAACAGCCAATTATCTTACGCA
>JACPND010000033.1 GCA_016185625.1 Candidatus Woesearchaeota archaeon
ACATTCAGAATCAAAAATATGGTGAATTACAAGTGAAAAATCGGTTTCAAAAAACCATCGCCAGCTTTGTTTCTTAGGCGAGCGCCCGTTCATGCCATCCCGGTCTATGACCGGTGGTAGGGCGCTCGCAACGTTTGACGTAACTTCTTGTTCTAGTAGAAGTTACTTCTGGTAAGTTTTATAAATAGCGGCGTTTTTTCGGTGTTATGTATTTTGATATTCAGCCTAAAACCGAGAAAGAAGACTTGTTTGGCATAGAGACAAATTTACGATTGCTCGTTAAAGCACTCTTAGATACATCTGTGCGGATGATGGTCATCAAAGGGCTCAGAAGAACTGGGAAAACATCTTTACTTAACGTTGCTCTGAAAGTATCAGAAACAAACTATGTTAAAATAGATGTTAGAGACGGGCCTTTTTACTCACGAGAAGAATTCTTAATCTATGTGATCAGTAGAATACGGGAGAGAGTAGGCGAATCGTTCATCCAGAAGATCATAAAGAGAATTTCAAGCGTGGCACTTTCATATAAGGATTTCACCACTACGGTCTTTTTTTCTAAAAAGGAAAATATATCTCTTTTTTTTGAAAATCTCAATAAAGAACTGGCAAATGGACATAAAGTACTAATTCTCGCTTTGGATGAAGTTCAGATTTTAAAGGGTATTCAATTTGATTATATTTTAGCCAGCATTTTTGATAATTACAAACAAATAAAATTGGTGCTTACAGGATCAGAAATTGGATTGCTGGACGTCTTTTTAGGTAAACGCGATTATGATGCTCCGCTCTTTGGAAGAGCCTATCTCGAGATTGAATCGCGAAGATTAAATGAAGAAGAAACCACTCGTTTCCTTGAAGAAGGTTTTAAGCAAATACATAAAAAAATCGCGTTTGGAGAAATTAGGGAAGTACGGGCCAGTTTGGATGGAATCATCGGATGGATAGCGCACTACGGCTGGCAGCGTTCACAGGATCTCTCACATGAAAAAGCTTTAGAAAAAGTACAAGAAATGGGAAAAGAAATAGTACGAAAGGAATTTAACACTTTCCTTATTCGAAGGAGAGGAAAGCAAAAGTTTCTGGCCATAGTTAAAGAAATTGCCAAAGGAAACAATGTGTGGAGCACGATTAAATTAACCTTGCTGAAAGAAAAGATAAAAGTAACCGATAGCCAATTATCATTTTATTTAAAAGAGCTGACTAATTATGGATATATAGAGAAGCTCGATGACCGATATTATCTTTGCGATCCTCTGATGGTAAAGGTGGCCAAGAGCATCAATTACTAACGTCTAACTAGAAGTAACTTCTTGTTCTAGTAGAAGTTACTTCTGGTTAAATCTGGGAAAGAACCTTTTAACCTAGGCTATAGCACGTACGTTAAAGTCCGCGTGGTGAGGAAGCAGAAAGTGCTGGTGATTTGAATTACTTCTCATCACAATGATCCCACATAAATTGAAAGAATTTTTTATATCCATCGGCTAACAGCTTACTTTTGAGGATAAATTGTAGCGGTTCCTCATATAATTCTCCCGGTTTTACACCAACAAATGTGACAACATAATCTCCAAAAATATCAACCGCAGTAGCACTGGAATATTGTTTAGGAAGGAATTTATACGGCTTTCCCACCAATTCAGAGGCAATTTCAGCTTTTGATTTTTATTGAGGTTTACCAAAATGACCACAAAAATACTCGTAGCACTTGATGAATATGATAAATCTAGATTTCAACCTCATAAAGATTTAGGGATAATCGTAGAGAAAATCATCCCTCTGGGCAGACCGTTCTGTATTGATATAGGATGTCCTCGGGACACTCTTCCCACGTACTGGTGGGTTTTTGGAAAAGAAAGCCATATTTTGAATGAGCTATTACAACGAAATTTACCGCCAGAAGCTAACGCCTACTCTTATTCAGAATTTAGTATTCGTTTAAATGATTGCGGACAAAGTAGTTATTTAGATTCTGAATCTAAGAGTGATCATCATATTGTAGCTGTCCAGCTTTATCGGTTAGAGTAGTTTGTATTCCCGTTTGGGTTTGAATACGCCGGTAATACTTCAGGATATTGAAGTATTACATAAAATCATTATATTTTTAACCACAGAAAATCTTATAAAGATGTTTTCTAACGCCCCCTGTGTCGCCGGATAATATGCAATGGATTGTGGTAACGGGTGGTAATCTTTCTGGTTTAGGCAAGGGAATTGTTTCCGGCTCCATCGCCAAACTTCTTGAACCGCATAAAATTGTGAATGTAAAGTGTGATGGGTATTTGAATGTTGATCCCGGGACAATCAATCCGTTTGAGCATGGGGAAGTGTTTGTGCTGGAAGATGGTGGGGAAGTGGATATGGATTTTGGGCATTATGAGCGTTTTACCAACCATACCAGCAAGTCCAGCCATAATCTGACCTCGGGGAAAATTTTTGATGCAGTAATCACCAAAGAGAGAAAAGGAGAATATTTAGGGAGAACGGTGCAGATTTTTCCCCATGTCATTGACGAAATTAAACGGCGATTGCTTTCTATTGTAGAGGAAGAGAAACCTGATGTGATGATGGTAGAGATAGGCGGGACGATTGATGATATTGAAGAGAGTTGGTTTGTGCGGTCTATCCGTGAGTTGAGCCATGATTTCCCTCATCGAATGACGTTTTGTCATCTGGCGTATGTGCCGTTTTTATCAGGAGTGGATGAAGTGAAAACAAGGCTGGTGCAGACGAGTGTGGAGAGCCTGTTGCAGAAAGGAATCAGGCCGGATGTGGTCATCTGTCGGGCAGAGAAACGGATGACCGCCGAGGCAAAAGAGAAAATTGGAAGATTTTGCGGCATTTCGGCGGAGGCAGTCATCAGTGATCCGCAGTCGGAGACAATTTATGAATTGCCGTTGATTTTTGAAGAGGAAGGATTACGAAAATATTTGGAAAAAAAGCTGGGGTTACAGACGAATCCAAGGTTAGAAGAGTGGAAAGCCATGGTGGAGCGGATTAAAAATAAAGAGCAGGCGGTAGAGGTCGCTATTTGCGGGAAATATACGGGATTAAAAGATGCATATGCAAGTATTATGGAGAGTTTAGTGCACGCGGGGGCATTTCATAAAGTGCATGTGCAGTGGCATTTTATCGATACGACGGATATTTGTTCACATGATGATGTGAAGCGAAAGCTGCAGGGGATGCAGGGAATCATCATTCCAGGGGGATTTGGACGGCGAGGAACGGAAGGAAAAATCCGGGTAGCGCAGTATGCGCGGG
This sequence comes from Candidatus Woesearchaeota archaeon, assembly GCA_016185625.1. Lineage (GTDB taxonomy): Archaea > Nanobdellota > Nanobdellia > Woesearchaeales > GW2011-AR9 > JACPND01. The sequence continues at coordinate 3,265 of JACPND010000033.1, forward strand.
AAAACGATATTCCTTATCTGGGACTCTGTTTAGGATTGCAGATTGCCGTGATTGAATTTGCACGGAATGTGTGTGGGTTGGCAGGAGCGAACAGCACAGAATTCGTGGAAGAGGGGGCAATGGTAGAGCATCCGGTGATTGATATTTTGCCGGGGCAGAGAAAAGTGCAGCAGAAAGGGGCAACGATGCGGTTGGGCACCTATACAGCAAAATTAATGGAGGGAGCGACGGTGCATCGGCTTTATGGGAGAACTGAGGTGTCAGAGAGACATCGGCATCGATATGAAGTGAATCCGAAGTATCATGCTCTCTTGCAGCAGCAGGGGATGATCTTTTCCGGGACGTCTGTAGACGAAGATGGCACGACGTTAGTGGAATTTATGGAGTTGCCAAATAACGTGTTTCGCGGCACGCAGGCACATCCAGAGTTTAAGTCGAGATTGATTCATCCGGCACCGTTGTTTGTGGGATTTGTCGGAGATATTCTCCGTACTTCCCAAAAGTGAAAGATACTGTATCTTTAACGAATGAATGATCCTCCAAGTTCTGGCGGATTGATCGCCGTGTACTCATCATATTTTGCTGTGTTCATAGTGCCAATTCGTCGGCTTTGTGTAAAAAGTCACTTTGTTTAGGGGTGCAGTGCCTGTTATCGATTTTTCTTTGTTTTTTCTCAGGCATATTTTAGATTTCTCGGATTAAAATCGATTCCTAACTTTGTCTTACGAATCGACGAATCGCAAAGTAACAGGCACTTCTTCGCATCCCCCTACTTTTTACACAAAGCCCAATTCATCTTAAACTTTTGTGTTTTAAGCTTATGCTGATACTGACTTTAAATGGAAAACGCAAAAGCTGAATCATCGGCACTATCCAAAAAGTGAGTGATAGCAGGCCGTCTGACCAACCAAAAACCAGATCCATTTTAGGAGGTCTGAATAGTTTTTGGCCATTAACTAGGGCATATTGTCCTTTTGGTCAGACACTTACTGGCCAAGCCATCACTCACAAAACAGATAGCGCCGAATCATCGTAAGCTATATATAGTAAAACATATTTCTAAAAAGAAAAAGAGGAGAGATTGTGGTCCTAGAACATCTATTTCCGGAAGACTGGCTGGAGAATAAGGGTAGATATGCGTTTATTCTTGGCGCTATCTATGCCATTATCGGATTGCTGATTGCCAGTGTGCTGTTTCCTAGCGACCCGGCTCTTGTCGCCGTCGCATTTACTTCTATGCTCTTGCTGCCAGAATTATACAAGATTTTTTCTATCGAAGAGCGTAATGAAACTATCCAGCGGCGTGTGACCTTGAAGGCGCTCTGGCAGACAGATATTGAAATCGTGCGGATTTATGTGTTCCTCTTCCTGGGGATTTTGTTTGTCTATGCCCTGGGTGCGATTTTTCTGCCTAATTTACAGGCCAACACGCTGTTCAGAGAGCAGCTGGAAATCCGTTTTGGAGAAGGATTTTCCGGCCAAGCGATTGCCGGACAGGCAGTGGCGGGCGGCTTCTCCATGGATTTGTTCTTCGATCTCTTAAGCAATAATTTCCTAGTGTTAATCGCCTGCTTTATCTTAGCCTTGCTGGCAGGAGACGGGGCAATTTATCTGATTACCTGGAACGCTTCAGTCTGGGGGACTATTTTCGGTGTGACCGCAAAATTAGCAGGACAGTTTGGCGGCGGTGAGCATACGTTAGCACTGTTTGGAATCATCATGTTGATCGTCTTCCCCCATATGATTATAGAAGGGATTTCCTATTTCCTCGCGGCGATTTCCGGCTCGGTGATTTCCAAGGGCGTGCTGTTGGAAGAATTTGCCTCGGATCGGTTCTGGGAAGTTTTTGGATTTAATCTTTATTTATTCCTGGCAGCATTAGTCTTCGTAGTCTTAGGTGCACTGGTAGAAACCTTTGTGTTGGATAACGTTGATATTTATATGCAGATTATCCAGCAAAGTTCTGCTGCTTTTGGCCATTGAGCGTATTGCCAACCCCTTTTTCTTAATGCTCAAAAGGCTTACAAATATCATAGAAATCACATTTCCCGCTGGACCACTTGCAGAGCGGCCCGGCACAGCGTGGATAATGTTTGATATCTTCCGATTGGGAAGTGTGCTTATGGATCAGTTCAATCTCCCGTTTGGCCAACGCCACTAATTCCTGGTCCACATCCATCCATTTTAATTTGTGGCGCAGAAAGAAAATGCCTACTTTCGAAGGCATGACCCCATGTTTTTCATAATACAATAACGAGTATATCGCCAGTTGCAGCTTGATGCTGTCCTTGAATTCAGAGGTGCTATTTGTTTTATAATCAACAATACGAACTTCATTTTCTAAATGATGGATAGCATCGATAAAACCGTGGACGGAATACCTATCTGACGTAAATTCCAGCTCCCTGATCGGCGTCAGCAGATGGAAGGCGTCCGGAACAGCCAGATTCTTTTGCTGTACAGTCATTCCTAATTCCCGGATGAAATGGTTGGTCCAGTTCATCAGCATAAGCATGGTCTCTTCAAAATAGAATTTTTCCTGATCTGAATTCAAATTCAGCGCTTTTAATTTTGGCTGGTAGTCTTTCCAATAGTGCAGGAACAGTTTTTGGATGGCTTCGCGGCATCTAAGAGCAAAATTATCAGCACTCCATGCAGACACGTCAATGTCATAAAAATTCTCTAACGTGGAATGCGCGATATTCCCGCGCACCTGATGGATGTTTGGCAGCGTAGGAAATTTAGCAATATATTGGTAATAATATTTGCGGGGACACTGCTTGAACGTATTGATGGAAGACGGCGATTCAACTCTTTTTGCCATGGGCACCTCGTTTTTGTGGGCAACTGGGAACAGGTTTATATGACTTGTGGTATATATTAAGTCTACCTGCTGGCCGTTAGCTTCGTGCTTTCCTTGCTTGGCATCTGGTCCAAAAAAGGTTTTTTTATCTCCAAGAAAGCGCCATCTAATTCTCATTAACAAAAGTAATTCTCAGCTAACTTCTTGGCCTAGCAGGCAGACTCAACTTAATAGACGTCTTGTGCAAAGGTTTATAAATACGCTCTGGGGTGGGAGAAGCATGCCAGAACAAGTTGCCGAAGAAATCATCCGTGTACGTCTGCCTATAGGACAAGAAGTGCTGGGCATCGTGCAGCAGCGCCTCGGTGGCAGCCGGATGCGCGTGACCTGCCTGGATGGAAAAGAGCGCATCTGTCGGATTCCGGGAAGACTGCGCCGGGCCTTGTGGGTGCGTGAAAATGATGTGGTTATTGTTGAACCATGGGAACTGGGCGGCGACGAGAAAGGCGACGTGGTGCATAAGTATCGCGGAAAAACAGAAGTGGAATTCTTGCGCAAAAGGGGATATCTTAAAGGATTGGAAGAATTGTAGATTAGAAAGATTGGGCACTGTCCGTTTTGTGAGTGATGTGCCGATGTGTGCAGTGAGGGAGAAGGCATAATGCTGTTCGGAGGTTGGATTAGCACTATAAACGCAGCGAGATGCTGTGAAATCACTACGATTAATCCACCAGAACTGCGGCACAGCAGTCACTCACAAGATGAGGCAACGACCTCATCTGTGCACCAGTGAAGTAGTTTCTTTACTTTGTGTTTTGGATAGTGCCAAGGATTGTAACCATTATCTTTGAGAATAGAATTCTGAGAATAGAAATTCCACTAGCAATATGCTTATATAGGCAACCCCATTAAAACGTAGTTGATGAGACGAGCAAAACTTCTGGCATATACCGTTTTGTCGCTGGCCCTGCTTGTCGGCCTGCTGCAGATTTTCATCGAAAAAAGCGGGAAGTTCTTTGTCTTAGAGTTTGCAGGAACCTTCCTGATGCTGCTACTCATATTGGTTGGGTTCATTGGTTACAGCTTACGGTGGGGAGAACGTTTGTTCTTCCTGGTAAGTGTTTTTTATCTGGGAAATCTGGTTTTAGTCTGGTATTTTAAGGGAGCGTTCTATGTCATCCTGGCCTTGCTGGCACTGGTGCTATTTGGGTTGAGCTTTCCGCGCCAGAAATTACTATCATCGGATCAACCGGCGTCAGCGAAACCTGCAGCGAAATTTACCCCGGGGAAATATGTCGCCAGTGCACGAAGCAATGTATACCATGAGCCGAAATGCGACTGGGCAAAAAAGATTGATCCCACACGGCAGGTCTGGTTCCAAAGCAAAGAGGAAGCGGAAGAAAAGAAATATATGCCGCACAGCTGTCTGACTACTTCTTCCACGAAATCAGAATAATACCGATAACGCTGAGGGTTATTGCCGTATCCGCAACATTAAATGCCGGCCAGAAGCCAAAATCAATAAAATCTATCACATAGCCCAGAAATAGGCGGTCAATGAGATTTCCTATTACACCTCCTAAAAATATTCCCCACAGGACAAAAAGAATTTTCTTATCGGCTGCCAGTTTTGTATGATGATAGATGACGATGATAGCGACAAGGAGCGAAATGATCGTTAGCACCCCAGTATAATTCTGCAATATGCCAAATCCCGCACCGGTATTTTTGACGAGGTGAATTTGCAGGAGAGTGAGATCCAGCGCAGAATCTGTAACCGCCGCCAGATATTTTGTAAGCTGATCCAGCAACACTACACCAACAGCAATAAGCCAGAACAGCCCATGACGATTTACCATAATTTTTTGTCTTTGCGCTGTTGCTCAATATTGGCCAGACGCTGATCTAGCGAGGCCAGCAGCGCTTTGATGGTATCCAATTTGCTGTTGATGAGTTCCAGCTCGCGATTGGGAAAAGCGGCGGCACTGGGACCGGGGTACCGGGATGACGCAACAGGCGTGGGTGTTAATGGCCTGCTGAATGGTGAGGCAGTCGTTGCCGCTGGAGGCTCTTCCTGAAACGGCGACTTTTCCTGATAGCCGGGCCATTCGCCGGGAGCCGGTTCTGAATGAGCAGTTTCTTTTTCTGCAGCCTCCTTCTCTACCAGCTTGTCAAAATCAAACTCGTCCTCTTTTCTCCAGAATTTTAATTTTTCAAAGACCATTTTTAGAGTAATGCCGAAGAAGTTTTTAACTCTTTTGCTTTTAGGGCACTACGGTTTTGTGAGTGATGGCTAGGCAATGTGTGAGCCGAGACGGGAAACCTATCCCGTCTTGCAACGATCCCTTCTTGCGTCAGCGTTCGATGTACACGTCAAAAGCGAGAGAGGGTCACTGCGTTCTCTAGTTACTTACACTTCGTTCCAGCAACAGATGGCTGTGCTTCACTTCAGGAAGCTGAAGTATCACTCAAGAATTCTACCGTATCGGTATCCTCAGGAACTTCTTGCATTCGAAACAGGAAATGATCACTTTCCCGCCACGGGTTCGTATTCTCACATTCACCCCTGGCATTAAGTATTTATAACAATGCTTACAGAAACACCGCTTTAATTCTTTAGGGATCCGCATCCGGTTCTTCATGGCGATTTTTCTGGCAAGAGTGACGTAACGATTGGCTAAAGCTTGGTCAGAAGAGAAGGATTGCTGGGCTAAAGTAAAGAGGTCATTAATCTTTTCTAAAGCAGTATCCTTATTTTTAATCGGTTTCATCGTTTATTTGGAAAGATGGGCCGCTTTATTAAATTTCCCAGAAAAAAATATAAAAGAGCCGCATTTTAGAGAACTATGCCCCGCGGACGCCCCACCAGAAGCCAGATCCGGCAGAACGTTGTGGAAATATTGTACTATCTGGAAAAAGGATATGGGTATCAGATCAGCAAGATTTATCTGGCCATTTTTCCCAAAGTTACCCAGCGCAGCATCTATTACCATCTAAAAAGGGGAGTTTTGACCAAAGAGATCGAAGTGCAGAAGATTGCCCAGGAGAAAGGAGATTTTTCCTGGGGGCCGGATGTAGAAAAGACCTATTACACACTGGGCAAGCTGGCGAAGCCGAAAGGAGATACCAGAGTAAAAGAGTTTTTGAAAAAGTAAAACCCTGAAAAAGATGATAAGGATGACGTTTGCGGAAAAAGTGTACGATGTGGTGCGGAAAGTGCCGAAAGGGAAAGTAACGACCTATAAAGCGATTGCCAAAGCGTTGAATACCAAAGCCTATCGAGCAGTTGGGCAGGCGTTGCGCTGCAATCCGTATGCGCCGGAAGTGCCCTGCCATCGGGTAATATGTTCTGACGGAAGTATTGGCGGATTTGAAGGAAAGAAAAAGGGTAAAGAAATCCAGAAAAAAATAAATTTATTGCAGGATGAAGGGATGGCGATAATTAATAATAAAATCGATAAGCGCTACTTTTTCAAACCCCCAGCATCTCCCTGAGTTCGTCGCTCGGCTGCCAGGGCGGCTCAAAGGTGACTTCAATTTCTACTTTTTTCGCTCCTTTCTCTTTGATTTGCGTCTCCAAGTCAGAGACCATCTGCGGGCCATACGGACACATCGGCGAGGTAAAGGTCAATTTTATATATACTTCCCCATCATCGATTTTTGATTCGTAAATCAAGCCCAGCGTCCAGATGTCGATATATAACTCCGGGTCAACATAGTTTTTGAAGATTTCCAGCAGCTGTTCTTTGGTGATCATGTAAACCCCCGTTGTTCAATTTTTTTTGCCAACTCGTACGATCCCTGCGCCACGATTTTCCCTTGCTGTATTATACTTACTTCATCAGGCATCAAATATTCCAAAAAGCGATTATAATGCGTGATGACAATAAGGCTCATTGCCGGACGGAGTTTTCGCGCCTGCTGAATTCCCTCGGCAACGATCTTGATGGAATCAACATCAAGCCCGGAATCCGTTTCATCGAGTAGTGCATATCTCGGCTGGAGCACAATTAATTGCAGCATTTCTGTTTTTTTCTTCTCTCCGCCAGACAATCCTTCATTGAGATGGCGGCGGCTGAAACTAGAATCCATGTTCAAGAGCGACATTTTCTCTTTAAGCAGCGCATGGAACTCCACCACATTGAGCTGTTTTTCATGGATAGTGTTATACGCCGTGCGCAGGAAACTGCCGATGGTCACTCCTGAAATTTCCGTGGGATATTGGAAAGAAAGAAACAACCCGGCTTTAGCTCGAAGATGCGTCTTTTCATGAGTTAGGTCTTTCCCATCCAACAGTACTTTTCCTGAGGTTATTTTATATTTTGGATGGCCCATGAGGGCATTGGCCAAGGTTGATTTACCGGAGCCGTTCGGCCCCATCAGCGCATGGATTTTTCCGGAATGGAACGTCAGTGAAACTCCTTTAATAATTTCTGTACCCTCCACTTCAACATGAAGGTCTTTTATTTCCAGTGTCATTTGCCTCCCCTCTCCCATAGTTCAATGCCTTTCAGCAGCGCTTTCAGTGAAAGCAACGCACAGCGCAGGCGCACTGTACTCAAGGGTATGCCTAACATCCCCACCACATCGTCTCTCGTCATTTTTTTTACTTCTTCCAGTGATTTATTCTTTATTTGATCGGTCAGCAGGGAGACGGATGCCTGGCTGATGGCGCAGCCCGTGCCGGTGAAAGCGGCATCCCCAATAAAGTTATTTCTTATCGTCACATACATGATAACATCATCCCCACAGAGCGGATTGAATTCGCGACGGCTGAACGTGCAATGATCCATCTTTCGTTTGTTATGTGGATTTTTATAGTGGTCAATAATGTTTTCACGATAGATCTCCTGTTCTTCCGTTAATGGCCCGTCGCCGATCTGATTCTGGTCGAATGCCGCTTTTTGTTTTTGGTATTTGTTTATCATCTTAAGGATCCTCACGGTAAATATTGCTTCATCCGAACAACTCCTGCGCTTTTTTGACGGCCTTCACCAGTGCATCAACGTCGTCGTCGGTATTATAAAAATAAAACGAGGCACGTGTCGTTCCGGCAATTCCCAGTTTTGCCATCAGCGGCATGGCGCAATGATGGCCGCCACGGACGGCAATACCCTCTTTATCGAGAACTTCACCAAGATCATGAGGATGAATTCCTTCTATGACAAAGGAAATTACGGGACCGCGAAGCAGTGTTGGCTGTTTGAGTGATGTTGGTGGGTTTGATGCCGGCCCGATGATTTGTAATCCGGAAATCCCTGATAATTTCTTCAGTGCATAAGCCGTAAGCGTATGCTCATGATCTTCTATGTTATCCATTCCCACTTTTTCCAGATAGCGGATCGCTTCCATCAGGCCAACTGCACCGGCAATGTTGGGTGTGCCGGCTTCAAATTTCCCAGGGAGATCGTTCCAGCTGGAATCGTCCCAACGCACTTCACGGATCATGCCGCCGCCATAGTGAAATGGTTTCATCTTCTGTAAAAGATGTTTTTTACCGTACAATACGCCCATGCCCGTAGGACCGCACATCTTGTGGCCGCTAAAGGCAAGAAAATCACAATCCAGCTTTTTGACGTCAATAGACTGATGAGGAACTGACTGCGCGGCATCAACGACAAAAATCGCGCCGACATCGTGCGCCAGTTTCACTAATTCCGGAACTGGATTGATGGTGCCGAGAACATTAGACATCTGCGTCACAGACACAATTTTCGTTTTTGTCGTTATCATTTTCTTGGCCTGCCTCAGATCTAAACAGTAATCTTTAGTCAGAGGAATGAATTTCAATACCAGATTTTTCTCTTTGGCGATCTGCTGCCAGGGAACAAGATTGCTGTGATGTTCCATTTCTGTAAGAATGATTTCGTCGCCCTTTTCCAGATCAGTGCACAGCGAATAGGCCAACAGATTCAGGCTGGCGGTGGTTCCGCTGGTGAAAATCACTTCTTCAGCTTCTGCACCAATAAACTTGGCGACCACCTCATGTGCCTGTTCATACAGAGTTGTGGCTCGCTGCGATAACACATGAACTGCCCGATGGACGTTGGCATTGTGCTTTTCGTAATAGTCGTTCATCGCCTGCAATACTGGTTTTGGCTTTTGGGTGGTGGCGCTATTATCCAGATAAATCAGGCGTTTTCCATAGACTTTCTGCTGCAGAATAGGGAAGTCTGTGATAGAAAAAACAGGGAGTACATTTTTTACTTTTGTAGTTTGGTTCATGTTGGTAAGGTTCTGGTTGGGATTTGTGAATACACTTTTTCTAAAAAGCCGTCAATGATAGTTCTCTTCGCATTTTCTTCATCCAATCCCCGGCTGAGGAGATAAAAGAGCTGCTCCTTATCGATCTGGCTGATGGAAGTGCCGTGCGAGCAGCTGACTTGATCGTTCTCCACGTCGAGAATGGGCACGGCATCGCAGCGGGCGTTTTCCGCCAGTAATAATGCGTCGGCCCGCTGATGGCCGGAACTCTGTTCGGCTTGTTTTTCAATGTTGATTGTGCCGCGGAAAATGGCTTTGGCCTGATCATCAAGAACACCGCGGGCCACCATGATGCTTTTGGTATGCCTGGCTTGATGGACAGCTTCTATATTCATATCGCATTGGTTTTGTGCCTGGCCGACAAAAGCAGTATACGTCTTTGCTTCTGCTCCTATTCCGGTAAGATACGATCTTAATTGCAGTTGAGACAATGTTCCAGCGTGAACAACATCAATCCAGGTAATAGAAGAATTTTGTTCCAGTTTGGCGCGGCGATGGACAAAGGAAAGCGATGATGTGCCAGAAGATTTACCTGTGGAGCAGAACGTGAGATTGCTGTCAGGATGCAAAAAGATTTCGGTGATGTGAGTTTGAACTTTGGATTCCTGGACGATGGTGGCGCGGGAATTCTCCTCAGCGATAATCAGGAAATGTTCCACCCCGTCATTTCCGGAAATAAGGAGAGGTTGTTCAATAATCGTATTTGCCGGAATGACAATAACGGAAGCATGTCGGAGATGGGCATAGTGAAGGGCGGTTATGGCGTTTTCATTTTTAGGAACTAGTGAAGAAAAATAGTTCTGGTATTGAGAAGTAGAAGTGAGGGGGACTATTTTCACCCGCGGATCAGCGTGAATCTCCGGCACAGAAGAATGCAACGAATGCACAAAGGCCTGCCAATCTTCCTCTGCCAGATGGACGCTCAATCCTGAACCATAGCGGAATTGCGGCGCAGCGGCTAGATCATTATTCTCGGTATTGATTGCTGTCAGAGTCGATTCCATGTTCACGAAACACCTTCAGAACCCTTCAATCTCCATTTCGATCAATCTGTTTAACTCCACGGCATATTCCAGCGGCAGCGCTTTGACAATCGGCTCAATGAATCCGTTGACGATCGTGCGCATGGCCTGCTCTTCCGTCAAGCCGCGGCTCATCAGGTAATAGATCTGCTCTTCACCAATTCGACCGACGGAAGCTTCATGTGCAACTTTAACGTCGTTATGATCAATTTTCATGTAAGGATATGTTTTGGATATTGATTCTTTATCCAGCAGGAGTGCATCACATTGGACATGGGAGATCGTATTTTTTGCGCCGGAGGTAACCCGGACCAGTCCTCGATAAATAGATTTTCCGCCGTTTTTACTGATGCTCTTCGCCTGGATCACCGAACTAGTGTTGGGCGCGACGTGGATGACTTTTGAGCCGGTATCCTGCTCTTGTCCTGTTCCGGCAAAGGCAATGCCTAAACTTTCAGAGCGCGCACCCTCGCCGATGAGGACGGAACAGGGATAGAGCATTGTGCATGCAGATCCCATATTGCCATTTAACCAGCGCACCGTTGCGTTCTTATGCACAATCGCGCGTTTGGTGTTTAAATTATAGACATTCTTGCTCCAGTTCTCGATGCTGGAGTAGGTCATTTTTGCGCCTGGCAGCACGTGCAGTTCGACGCAGCCGGCATGCAGGGAATTGGTGCTGTATCTAGGCGAACTGCACCCCTCAATATAATGCAATTCCGCCCCTTCATCGACAATAATCAAAGTGTGTTCGAACTGTCCGCCTTTCTGCGCATTCATGCGGAAATAGGCCTGTAGGGGGAGTTCTACTTTTACGCCATTAGGAACATAAATAAACGTACCGCCGCTCCAGACTGCGGCATGCAGCATGATGAATTTATGGTCGTTGACCGGAATGCAGGAAGTCATGAAATATTTTTTCACCAGCTCTGGATATTTCTGCACCGCCACATCCATGTTTTCAAAGATGACGCCTTTTTCTTTCAGTGATTTTTCGATATTGTGATACACCACGCTGGAATCATACTGCGCTCCGACGCCAGAGAGAACTTTTTTTTCTGCTTCGGGAAGGCCCAGCCGGTCAAATGTTTTTTTTATTTCTGCCGGAACTTCGTCCCAGTTGCTGGTTTCTGTGGCATTGGGATCAATATAATAAATAATATGGCGTAAATCTAAGTCAGAGAGATCCGGTCCCCATGTAGGGATTGGTGTTTCGAGAAAGTATTTGAGCCCGAGCAATCGCTTCTGGAGCATCCAGTCCGGCTCATTCTTGGATTTGGAGATTAACTGCACGATCTCTTCATTTATTCCTGGTTTCGCGGTAAACCTGGCTTGATGGACATCAGCCTCTTCGAGCAGGACACGAGCCATGGCTTCCGTCATGAGCAGCTCCGAATAGGGATCAGTGGTTGATGGCAGCCGACAAGCTTAGGATCGCAGCCGGAAGGAAGATCAGAAAATAATTTGTGGATTTGGCAGAGGGCATTGGTATTGCGGATAAATCGCAGCAGGCGCTGGGTTTCTTTTAGGTAACTTAAACGGTCGGTAACGAGAGCTGCGGATTTCTTTATTTCGGCAAGGGTCTGTTCATCGAAATCAATCTGGCTTCCCCGCTTATTGCTGGTGTATTGGCTGATGGCAGACGTATTGATCATCAGCAATGAAGCGATATCTTTCTGCTTCAGGCCTCGTTCTTTCAGCCCTAGAGCGATATGTCTACGTAACGAGGGGATGACGTAAAACGTCTCGATTTCCTGAGGCAGGAGGAGTTTCTTAACCATAGTTAACTTTTGGGAGGGGTTATTTATAAATGTTGTGATGTTCTATACTCAGCCTATTATGCTACTGTACAGAAGAGAAAACTATTCTTTCTTGTGCCAGCGAGAGAGTTTCATAGTAGCTTTTTGCTGACTCTTACTCTAACCTATAGAAAATATCCTCCGTCGGATGCCTGTACAACGGCTCTTTCAGTCTCTTCTGATCTAAAATATGCCCGATAAGGCCAATACTTCGAGCTAACCCAAACAGCCCATTCATGTACCCGATTTCAATCATCTCATTTATTTCCTCAGCATTGAATTGTCCGCAGGAAACTAACGCATCGACAAACAACGCCCCGAGGCATCCATCTACATTCAAAATTAGGTTCTCTGCTTTCTGGGTGGTTATTTTTTCTACTTTTAGAGCATAGTTAAGGTATTCAGTATTCGGCAAATTCTTTCTGGCAAAATCTTTCAACAATTCTACCCTTTTATCCGGATTGCGCTTTGATTTGACCAGATGCCCTATCCCAGGAATAAGAATCCTTTTCTGTTTCATCTCTTCTACAAACTGCTCTGGCGAAATATTTTTATCAACAGCGTCCTTAAAATACCTGCTAGCGTCATCAATCGCTCCGCCAAAGCGAGGGCCAATGGTTAATAATCCTGAACATAACGCAGAAATAACATCTTTTCCTGCCCTGGCGGCGACAATGGCATTGTGCGCTCCACTCACCGCCGGGCCGTGGTCAGCGCAAAGAACCAGACATAACTCTAAAAATTTGGAAAAATACGGCGGCAAGCTCTTCTTAAACCATAATAAGCCTATAACCTCGCCAAGAGAATAATTTTGTTTGATTATTGCACTCACCGGAATAGTTCCATACGTCGGCTCTTCACCGATGTCGGAAGAGATAGTCGTGGTGAAATGGGTGGCTTTGCGAATAAGCCCTCGTTTGAGCGCAATGTCAAAATCCAGCGGCAATGATGGCCGTTGAGATTCAGGTGCGGGGATAATTATTCCTTGTTGAACTAAATGCTGATATTGATGCGCAAGGGTCTTTTCCAAATCCTCAAACGAAGCAGGAACAAGTATGCCCGCTTCTCGAAGCGCTTTATTCTTCGCCGCAGCGCTTTCTTCTTCTTTTCCTGCTTTTGCACCCGCATGGCCAAACTGTACTTCCCAGGGGAAGAGAGAGGCGCAAGTACCAGTAACCCACATGAGGATGGGCTTGGTGAGCTTGCCCGTTTTTTTCGCTTCGATGATCTCATATTCCTGTCTTCCGCCTAATTCTCCCAGTCCAACAATAAGTTTAATATCCAGATCGGCTTCAAAGCGTAACATGTGGTCGAGTAACGTCGAGCCGGGATAGAGATCTCCACCAATGGCGATACCTTCTTTGATGCCATCTGTCGCACGGGCAAGGATATTAAATAATTCATTCATCATGCCTCCAGATTTCGAGACGAGGCCGACGCTTCCGGGGCGATATAATCTTGCGCGAAGTAGATTTTCCATTCCCCCCCCGGCATAACCGCCGATTCTGAAAGAACCGGCAGCAATCCCTCCTACTGTAGAAGGGCCAATGACCATTTTTTTTTCTTTTTGAGCAAGAGCGATGAGTTCTTTCGTCTCCCGTTCCGGCACGCCTTCAGCAACGATAACGGCCGTTTTTATTGATGGGAATGATAAAGCTTCTTTTGACGAAGTGAAGGCTGATCGAAAAGAGGCAAAATTAATCAGGACGTCTGCCTGAGGATGTTTTTCTGCCGCTTCGGCGAAGGATTCGTAGACGGGGAGGGTTATTTCTTTTGCTCCAAAAAAGGCCTTATGAACTCCATTTCGTCCAGGATGGACAATCGCCGCGATGCTGGGAAGAGTTCTCTGGCAGACATAATCAAAGTCCAGCATCTGCTGGATGGGAAAAGCTTTGAGATTGTAGAAGATGGCTTGTGTCGTTTTCGTAAAGTTCATGTAATCACTTCCATGGCCTTGTCGACAATATCGACCATCGGCGTATCCGGGCCTTGCACAAGCATAGGGATCCCTATCTCTTTTCCTGCTTGTTCCATCAGTTTCAATCCTTTCTCGTAATTCGGCCCGCCACGGCGGACAAAAATAGAGACTTTCCCCCAGTGTAATTTTTCTTGATATTCTCGAAGCGCTTGGATAATCCCCATGAATGTTTTTTCCACGTCAGTGAAATTGGCGATTGCTCCGCCGATAATCAGTACTTTTCCCCGCGGATGATACTCTTTGGTCACGAGCTCCAGAATAGTTTTGGCATACAGATAGGATTCTTCCGTGGTGGGGTTGCCGGAATATTCACCATAATTGGCAATTTCCTCCTGTCGCCCGAGATTGGCAATCGTGTCAAGAAAAATAATGCTCGCACCGCCTCCTGAGAGAATGTTCCAGATCCTTCCCTGAGGATTAAGAACGGTTAATTTGAGCGAGGCGCCGCTCTCGGCGTCCAGTTTGCGGATGAATTGCTCTTCAGGATAGACTTTTTGTCCGAAGGGAATGGGAAAATCAAAATCGCTCCAGAGCTTAGGACAGTCATCGACCTGGGCTACGCAGTCGAGAAGATGGATTTGATGGTTGTTATTAGAAACAGCGAAAGGATTTATTTCCAGATAGGTAAAATGAAAAGAGCGGTACAGTTTATACAGATTTTTGAAAAATGGAATATGGTGTTGTGGAATTATGGCGAAGTCAACCTCTTCTATGTTTACGCCAGAAGGTATTTTGATGGTCTTTACTGTATTCCATCGTTCTTCGATGTTAAAACCACCAACTTCTGAAAAATAGATTATATCACTATCCCGTTCAGAGATGATCGCCAGGTAATATTCTTCCTGATGTGGAATAAATGGTTCGAGAAGGAAATGAGTAAGTGTGTCAGTCGCTTTGCCAAGGCTAATTAGTTTGTTTCGATGTTGTTCTAAAAATCTCAAAACTTCATCAAAACTCACCTCCGCCAAGACTAGATTATACTGTTTTCGCTTGCCGAAGAGCTGGTCTGGTTTAATCACTAGTTTTTCCCGGAGCAGCCAGGGATACAATGATGGCAATTCCTGAATCTTTGTTTCAGGCGTGATGAGAACCGCTTTATACTCTAGGTTAAGCTGCCTGGCAATCAGGTTCTTGGCATCGAATTCTCGGATCTTGCGGCGGGCCATGGGAGATTTTAATGAGCTTTGTTTTAATCGATCCTGTTTTAAAAGCTTCTGAAGCTGGACGTCATTAAACTTTTAAGTAGTAACTGCACCGATGTTTATAAAGATTCGCTAAAAGGGATAATGATTAAATCCTCTCTCTTTTTGATTTATAATCCCTCTCTTTCTCCCTTCTTCTCGCTTCCTCTACAGAAGAGGTATACACCTCCTCGCTGAGCCGAAACCATTCCAGACTTAATTGGTGCATCAGCGCCAGAAATTCATCAAAGGTGATGATCTTTTTCTTGACAGATTCCAGTAAAATGTACACTGTGCCACACGGCTCCAGTCCCATTATTTTCGCCGCCAGGCGCGCAGATTTCTCCTCGAGTAAGACTGTGCGCCCTGTTCTTGTGCCAGCAGAATGACAGATTTTTCACCAACATCAAGATCAAAAGGTATCTTTATCTGTTTCTTTATCTCTTTGATTTTTATCCATCCTGCAAGGATTTCTCTCTCTACCAGAAAAGCATCGCTGTGGTTACGTTCTTTTCCTTTATCGACAACTTCCTCTTTCACTTCCGAAGTAATATATACAGTTTTCCATTACGTTTAAAAAACCCAATTCCTTTTCAGGCTATATGACCGTCTGTGAGCTCTGCGGCAAAGCGACTGAATTATTCGTTGCAGAGATTGAAAACGTTGATTTGAACGTGTGTTCCGGCTGTGCTAAATATGGAAAAATCAAGCGGAGGCTGAGCCATGAGCCAGTGTATACCCGGCCTAAAATCGTCCAAGAAAAGCCTGAATTCAAGATCATAGATAATTTTTCTCAGCTTCTCCGCCAGGCACGGGAGAGAAGCGATCTGACACAGGAAGATTTTGCGAGATTTCTGCAGGTGAAAGAGAATGTCGTTTCCAAATGGGAGCAGGGATCATTACGGCCGGATGTGGAGACGGCGGAACGTATAGGGAAGATTCTGAGAATCAATATGGTAGAGAAAGAAGAGAAAATCTCTGCAACAACGGCATTAGAGAAGAAGAAAGGTGATGAATTGACGTTAGGAGATTTCGTGAAAGTGAGAAAACGCCATTAAGCCAACAAAACACCGCTCAGTGACCCTTTCTGCCCCGGGCGGCTGGTTATTTTAGTGCGGCCAAGTTCGGTTTCGACAACTGCTCCTTTAGTCATGATGTTTCGACGCACTAGATGGGGATTTGCGGGATTTTCGACCACATTGAGAATTTTGGTCTTGGCGACTTTGCCGGCTTTATCCGCAACATTAATCTCATTAGTGGTGAGAATTTGGTATTTGTGATGTCCTCCGGGAGTGCGCTCACAGCGGACCTCTTTTTCGGCATCAACTCGCGTATTGGCAGGAATGCCTGCAAGTTCAAAATTGCGTTTGGTGCGCTGATAGTGATACCTGCCGCCAGATGGTTTTCGTGTGGATCGTCGTTGTGATCGTGCCATGGACGTTTAGTTTAGTGTGCGCTTTTTAAAGGTTTCGCCAATCGAGCACTATCCGTTTTGGGATGATAGTAGCGCCAAGACACAAAATGTGGTCGTTGCCACATTGGTGCACAAACGAAGTAGTTTCTTCGTTTCGTGTGTAGCTGAAGCAGAGCTATAGTACAGGAACAAGTCCGATTTTCTTCTGAAATTCCAATCGTAGCGGAAAATCGGCTTCAGCGACGCAGAATGGGATTTCCGTCCCATTTGCGCAGAAGGGGAAACTACCCCTTCTTGCGCCGGAGGGAAAACTATCCCTCCGAGCGGAATATCCCTTCGTGCGTTCTCTGTAAGAGACATCCCTCTGTCAGCTCGATGTTAAAATCGAAGAAGCTCAATTTTAATGATGGTAGTGCTTCACATTACTGAAGTATTACGATTTCATCTGGCCCATACATCAATACACCTTCATGACTTTCCGCAAGGCCACACTAAAGATAATTGATAGAAAGATGTATATTCCCAGCCATCCCGGCTGCCAGCCGAAAATGTCAAACTCTCCCAACGGCCGTAGTTTGTTGTAATTAATCTTGAGGGAAGTTATGTCCGAATGCTTGTACGCCTCTAGGGGCAATTCATAACTTAAACTTCGGGTAATCAGCACTTTTTTGCTCTGTTCAATGTTGGCTGTTTTTACGGTGATGGTGTGCTCTCCTTCCGAACTTTTCAGGTTCCACGTCGCCTCGCTATTTATGTTCTGTGTTACCGGACTCATCAATTCCGTTCCTTCGTCCGCCACCAGTTCGGCATCACCCGTCAACCCTTTGGCAAACGTCGCGGTGACGCTGTAGGTCTCTCCCGGATAAATCGGCTCATACGCCAGATGCCCGTTCATCCAGCCAAAAATAAGGATTATCGGCAGGAAAGTGATGAGTGTCGGCTTGAACGAATGCTTCATGTACTCAAAATTTTTCTTCATGGCTTCTTTCTGGATTTTCATCATCTCGCTAGGATTATCTTTAAGTTCTTTCATGCGCTGCTGATACTCCTTCTGCTCGTCTTTTAGCTGCTTCATCAATATCTGATTGGTGAAATATTTATAGGCCAGCACGATGATCAATGAAATAAGGAAGGAGACGATAACCGTCCCCCAGAACGGATTCCATTCTAGCACGGGCAAGAGTACGGGGTTAAAGACCGAATCTAAAAAGGCCATATTTGAATGTTTTTTTACGAGGATTTAAAAACGTTGTGGATTAAAGTAGAATATTCGTAGCGCAACGTGGACCAAAACCTTCATCTAAGAGTGCTCGTGCTTTTACTGTAAGAATTGAACTGTTAATTATTCGTTCCATGCTCTCTCTTGTTTTTGACGCGTCCTCTGTCATCAAAATTCTGTGGTCGGGCAGTACCAAAAAATTTGCGGGACAAGCGTTGGTTTCTTCTTTTGGGATTTTAACTAAAGTAATGCCGTATCTCTTTTCTATTGTCTTAAAAATTTCCCTATTAGCATGGTAAAAAGCAGGGTCTACAACTGCCATAGTTTCATTGGCAGATAGATTTAAACCGCCGACATGATAATCGATGTGCCCGAGAGTATCATTCAAATCTTCTGCCCAAGAAAAACCTTTAAGGAGTGGATTTGATCCACGGTAGCGTACTGTTCTTTCTTGTCCGATTGGCGATACAAAATAAACAGGGGTGCCATCCCATTCAAAATCGTTTGTTTTTAATCCCAGTCTTTCTTGAAGTTTGGTTGAAGCAAGAATGAATTGACCAAAATCTACCCAACAGCCTCCCTCTCCCCAGGGACTGGAATAAATACTTTTCCCGGCAAGATAATCCTCACCATGGTTGAGAAATTGTACAAAAAAGTTTGGTAGAAACCATGGCCCATCTGTTCGTAATTGTTCTAAAATCTTCTGTTTTAATGGTTCGGATGTACCTGGTTTGTAGGCGGCATCGAGAACAAAAGATCGACCTTTGAATGGCCCAGAGTGAAAATAGAGAGAATTCTGATGGACAGAGAAGTCGTCTCTCGGGCTCCAGCTTCTTCCAAATCCTCCTTGGGGGTAATGAGATATATAAAAAAACGGAATCTCTTCTTCGGAGCATATCTCGTACATCTCCCAAGTACAATTACGAAACTTGTTTGTTCCTTCTGATTTGAGAATTGCATCTAGAGAATCAGTAGTTTCCTCATAAAGTCCAACCCTTACGTAGTATCCCTCGGTTTTTAGTTTTCGAGCAATCTTTAGAATTTCTGCGTTATTTTGACCACACCACCTAACTACGCCATAGTCTAGATAAACATCACTAAAAGATGGCAGAAACACTATTGGTCGTCTATAAAAGCCAGAAACGGTCGTATCAGTGGTATACTCACTTGGTCCATTGGCCTTGATCTGATTCATGAAATACGTATTTAGTGCCTTATTTATAAATATTTTGTTATGTTACTATCCTTAAGAAGTACCTATTCCATAAACTTCTTCATCGCCGGATGCATGTCCATCATGTGCTGCTTGGCAATCTCTTCATACAATTTGTAGACAATCATGACCGCCAATAAAATGCCCGTTCCCTGAGAGAGGGCGCCAGACAGATCCGCTACCGCAGCAAGCAGTCCAATCGATGCTCCGCCGACAATGGTGAGGGGCCAGATGTACCGCTTTAAGATATGTTCTAATACCCGTTCATCTCTTCGGAAGCCGGGAATCTGCAGCCCACTATTTAAAATCTGTTTCGCCTGCGAGCGGGCGTCCATATTTGCGGTCTGCACCCAAAAGATGCTGAAGACGACAGCTCCGGCCATCATCAGTATAATGTAGGCTGCTGCTTGTCCCAGCTGCGACAGGCTAAAGCTTCCCTTAATGATATTCTGCACTAAATCAGGCGGATTGATCCAGTACACTAAGCCGCTGATGGGCGCATTCCCCGAGAACGTTCCAAAGAGCGGATAGCCCCAGCTTTCTAACAATCGCCCAAACAGCTGTATATTCGCCAGCAAGGCTGCGACTAAAATGACCGGAATGTTTGACGTATAAAAAAAGTTCAGCGGCCAGCGGATGCCGTATCCCCGAACTCTGCCAAAAGAGAGAGGGATTTCTACTTTCATCGCCTGCCCGAACACGCAGACCGCAAATACTGCTAGGGTCGCAATCACAGCAGCTAACTGCAAGCCGGCGGTGGTCAAGTCGCCGACAGCTAAAGATTGAAATAACGCCGGTATGGCGCCAGAGGCAATTTCCGGATTCGTGGGAGAGGGTAAAAAATTAAACGCCCGAATGAAGATCTGCTGGGCTACGCCGGCGGCAATAAACAGCGAAATACCCGAGCCAAAGCCCCATTTTGAAACCACTTCATCCATGAACATGATTAATAATCCACCGAGAATCAGCTGAAAGATTAACACCAGCTCTAATTCGAAAAACGCCGGAGTGCCCGCCAGCTGCGACGAGGGAGCCAGTCCGCCCATCAGGACATAGACCGCAGCTTCAAAGATGATAAAAAAGACCGAGAGTAATTTCTGCACTCCCTGAAATTTTTTCCTTCCTTCCGGTGTTGCGGTATCAAACTTGACCATCCCCGTTCCCACCAACAATTGCAGGACGATGGACGAGGTTACCAAAGGCCCTATCCCTAAGCTGATGATGGAACCAAATGATGCTCCTAAAATGATGGATAAAAATTCAAATTGCTGCAGGGCGTTTTCCCCCAGACCAAACAAAGGCACCAATCCCAACACGAAAAAAAGCACCAACGTGATCAGCGTCCATTTCAACTTTTCCTTGAAAGGCAGCTTTTTCTGCTGCGGGCCCCGTACTTCCGGGAAATGACCAATGAGATTGTCGAGAAAGGACATGATCAGGCAATAATGACCTCACATTTATGTGATTTGTGCAACTTATGCAATAACGACTTCACCGCCAGCCTCTTCCAATTTTTGCTTGGCCTTTTCACTACAATACTGACAACTGATTTTCCATCTGCCCGGTGTTCCTGAACCCAGTAGTTTCTGATAGCCCAAGGTTGCCAGGTCAATAACCACTCGGTCTTCCTCTTTGGCAATCTTCTTCTCTGCGAGCAACTGGGTAATCTTTTTGGGAGTAAAATAATCAAAATTGATGCTTTCTATTCTTGCTGTCACCGATTTGCTGGTGAATCCATGCCGTCCCAGCTGCAAGGGCATGCCGGCTTTCTTCTGTCCGGCTCTCTTCCCTGTTCCAGCATTACCTCGTCCGCCACGGCTACCAGCGCCCCTCCGCTTTTTCCGGGCGCCATGGCCGTGATTACTTCGGCCGCGGTATCGTCCTGATTTCTTTCGTTTGTTGACCACCATGTTAATTCACTCCTCCAAACAGTGGAGACAGCTTAGTCAGAAAAAGAGGAGCCAGCAGGAACCACACGATAGTAATTATAATCAATGAAATAATTGTAGGGATGACATACATTAAAATAGCTTTGGTTCTGCTAATGCTGTGAACCTTTTCTGTTCCGAGTACCAGCAATATAAACGACCAGATCCAAGCTGCAAAGCTAACCAAAGGAATCCATCCTAAGATAAGGGTAGGGGTTCTGGCATATACCACTAATTCAAAAGTCTTGGCATACTTGTTTTTTCCCCTGAATATGAGAATCCATGCGTGAACTATTCCTGCCATGGCAAAAATAAGACCCAATCCTAGGATGTAGGTCCAGATAGAGTTAAAAAAAACTTTACTCACACTAAATTTTGTCATTGCGGCCGAAATTATCGGACCAAAAACAGGCATTGCCAACAAAGAAGGTGCAATCAGAAAAAAAAGAATCAAGCTGATGATAGCAGACATTACTGTCGCAAAAAGAGAAAGTGCTGCGAAATAACCAAAAGCGAAATCAAGATGATTATCACCTTTCCCGACGCGTTCAAAGAAAGAAGCTGGTTCCGTAAGTACTTTCTGTATGACTTTGAAGATATTCATGTTACAGCATCCTCTTGATTAGATCATCCATCTTCTCCTTCCGATATCCCAAGGCGCCGCCGGCAACAAAAGCCATCTTAATCCCCTTGCGGCCAAATCCTTTGCGAGGTGGATTTAATCTGAAATAGGGCTTATATTTCTTACCTTTATGTTCCAGTACAGCATATGAATATTTTTTCTTGGCATCCGTTGTTCTTGACAAAAACGGTTCTCCCCGGACTTTCACCAGCTCTTCAAACATCTCCTCGGAAATTTCTCCCCAGGTAACCATATCTTTTACTTTTTGAATCATCCCACGATAGGCTGGCGTATCAGGCACTATCACGCAGAAATTTTTCCGCCCAAGACGCAGTGTATGCAGCGTATCCTTGACTGGCTGCGTCAGGCCGACTGCTCCACGCACTAAAACTATCGCGAGTTTCATAAAGTGATCCTTCCTTCCACGATGCCCAGCCGATCAATGTCATCGAGCTTGATTTTTACACGAGAAAGCTGTTTCAACGCATCCATTAAAGCCATGATAAGATTCAATTTTGTTCCGGTCTGTCCATCCGTTTTGCTCCAGACATCTTTGATGCCCGCTAAAGCCAGAATCTTGGCGCATTCTTTCTCGACACACAACCCCTTCCCTTTCGGTGCTGGAATCAGTTCCACCTCTGTCGAGCCGCATTTCCCTCTCACGGCAAAAGGAATGGAATGCGGTTGCTTGCAGCTGCATTGCCAGCTGCCGCATCCCCGTTTGATGCGAATAAGATGGACGCGGGCATTTCGCCGGGATTTGTCACGTGAGGGCACTGTTTCCTTGCTTTTGCCCGTGGCCAGACCAACATATCCGTTTTTATTGCCTACGACACAGCAGGTCATGAATTTGATTTTATTCCCTTCTTCCGTCTTTTTCTGCGTCTGCCTGAAGATCCGGCGCTGACCGCCTCCAAATTTTCCCTTGGCTTGCCCAATCAGCAATAGATCCTCCTGTAAATCAGGAACCAACGCCGTGGTAATTTCCTGTTCCATGATGCGCTCGTGGCGGTTGAAAATATCATCAATATCCTTAATCGTGCCATCCTTCACCAGCAGGCCTAGTCTCGTCCGTGGTTTCCAGAGTGTCTGGACTTCCGGAGCTTCCTCTATGGTTTCAAGGATGGGCTTGGGTACTTCAATTTCTTCTGTGTTTACCATGGTATTTTTTCTCTGTTTACTTTGTTGGGTCTTTGGTTGATTTTTTGTTATTTTTTTTAATTTTTTTGTGGATTTTTTATCAAATCTTTTTCTTTACATGCTCAAAGGCCTCGCTGATTTTTGCTGGTTCTATTTTGTTTTTTAAATATTGCGCAAATTGATGGCCTTTGGGGATTGCCATGCTGATATGCTTCCCACTGATCCTTTCTGCTGAGGGAAGCACTTCTTTGGCATGAGGAACATGCAGACCGGCATCCACGACGCCTTTGAGGAAGGCAAAAATGCGGCCTCCGTGGATCGGCGAGCGCAACCCGGTGTCCAACGCCGCTTCCTGTACGCCGGCTTTCAGCGCTTTTTTGCCTAATAATAATCCGGTGAGATAGGTTGCAGGCATATTTTTAAGGGAATAGTTCCAGCCTAATTTTACGAGAGCGACGGAATCTGCCGCTGCGAGGACTTTGTCTCCTTGGGGCTGAAATTGAATCACTTGTCCGATGACTTTCCGTCCGGTAAGGCGCACCACCACCCGTGGTTTCTGTGAGAGCAACAAACGTAATCGTTGGTGATAGTTTGTCTTCTGCTCACGTCGACGCCGATACGGGACTGGTTTGATATTGGCAGGTTTCATGGTTTTATTTTTTGATGTTTTATCTTTTGAGATCTTATTTTTTTATTAGATTATGCTCCGTGAGCCAGAGCTTGATATGTCTTTTGTTCCTGAAAAATCCGCCTTTGCTTTTGAGGTACAGGTCCTGGTAATCGTGGGGCGTCAGGAGTTTTTTGTCGCGCAGCTCCTGCAGAAAGATCCGCTGCACGCGAATCCTGTTGATCCATTGTCTTTTTCTGGTCACGATCGCAAAGCGGGTGCCTTTCTTGCTTCCTTTCCCGCGCTGCCGCCCTTTACGCTTCTGTACCATTTTCACTCGCGCTGGTCCCCGGGAATGAAAAGGAGTGCGCTCAGCGGTAATTTTATGGATGGCAATCAAACCGCGGATATCGGCCCGCGTAATGGCTTTGCGGATATCTTCCAGGGCTTCTGGAGCGAATCTTACTTTATGGGGAGAGATGTTCAATATTTTTCCTGCAAGTATTTTTTTGGCGTCCATTATTGTCTCTTGATCAAGGTTTTTTCTGCCAGTTCACGCTGTTCTTTTTTGAATTCGTCTTGTTCTTTTTTCAGGTCCTCTGCGGATTTTTCTTCCGGCAAGTCTTTCTTGGCCTTTTTCTCTTGCGCTTTTTTATCTTCCGCTTTTTTCTTCCGCTCTTCCTGTTTCTGTTCCTTGGATTTCGCGCGTTCGGCTTGTTTTTTCTTGCGCTCTTGCAGCGAAGCGGCGATGTTTTCCAGTTCTTGCTGCGGATTTTTGAGAGATAGTATCGTCATTTTTTTCGCCAAGGCTTTTTGGATCAATTGCAGCCGCTTTTTGGCGCCGACGGTGGAGCCGATGATTACGCCCTGTTTTTGCGCGTCAACGGCATCTAATTGTGAAACCGCATGAATAAGCACTGGTTCCAGACCAGAAGGGTGCAGCCCATAGGCTTCCCGCGGCGAGCCGTAACCCGGGCGGGGTATGGCCGGCCTTCCTTTATGCCGCTGGCGGACCGCAGAATGCCGCCCCTGCGGATAACGCCACTTGGTTTCGACGCGCTTGCTGAAATGACTTTCCCGGATAACAAAAGCTGGCATCCGCCGTTTGGCTGCTTTTCGAACAGTGAGAGCTGCGGGAGCTGATGTCGTTTTCATGCTGAGACCGCCTTACTCGATTTGCTGGTGATATATATTCCATCCTGAAAAATGCGGATATCACGATTGGTGATGCGGCAGAGCAGTTCAATTTTGGCAGCGGCCTGTCCGGCAATTTCAATATCGGGGCTGGACACAGTCACTTCTGTACCATCAACTTTAACTGTTACACCTGCAGGCAGCGCCATCTTTCTAGGCTTGTGCTCCCCCAGGAAATTCTTGACTATTAATTCCTGTCCCGCCACCGCAACGGTCATGGGGAAATGCCCAGAGCAGATTTTGAGCTTATAGAGATGAGGCTCTTGCACGCCCTGAATCAGGTTAAGTATGTGTGCGCGATAGCAATGTAAGATAGTTTTTTCTCTTCTGGTGTTGCGTCGAGATTCTAATTCCATCTTGTTTCCCTGCATGCTGACAGTCATAGTGATTCGCGGGTCGTGGAAGTCGCGTTTGGTTTCTCCTTTCGGGCCTTTGACCGTCAACAGCGTTCCTTCTAATTTCGCGGAAACACCCGGAGGCAATACCAATTCCCGAACCATTTTTTCAGTCATGTGTAATCATCTGCAATGCCTTTAGTAACCTTTAATAACAATAGGCAATCAAACGTCCTCCTACATTTTTTTCTTTGGCTTGCGCATGCGTCATCAGGCCAAGAGGCGTGGAGACGATGATGATGCCAAATCCTTTTGCCGGCAAATACCGCTTCTCCCATTTCTCAAACTGATGCTTTTTGCTGGAGAAGCGCGGCTTGATAGCGCCAAGGTTATTGATATTTCCCAATAAATTAATTTTCAACAGGCCTCCCTGTTCGTTGGCGGCTTCTTCAAAGGCTCCGAGATAGCGCTGCTCGTTCAGAATCGTAAGCACATACTTCACCATCTTTGAAGCAGGAGCTATGCTCGTCTCTTTCTTGCCAACGCGTTCTGCGTTGTTGATTTTTGCCAATGCTGATGCTAATGAGTCGTTTAACATGGTAATCATCCAAATTTTTTGAAGCCTAAGCCCACGGACATTTCCCGGAAGCAATGGCGGCAGAGATGCAGACCGTATTTTGCGATATGCGCACCCAATCGTCCGCAATTCTTGCAGTGGCGGAGGGCGATGCCGCAGGATTTTTTTCGGGGAGAGTTGAACTTCTCGTACTTGGCTTTCTTTACGGGCTTGGCATTCAATTGCTTAAACACCTTCCGATAGTCACTGGTGGTCATCTTATTTTTCTACCCCCCCTATTTTCACTCCCAGTTTTTCCTGTGCGAAGGCGATGGCATCTTCCGCTGAAATGCGATGAAGCTTTCCCACGGCATGCGGGTGTATTTTTCTCAGTTTTACCCGGTAGCCTGCGCGCTGGAGCGTAACGGCCACTTCCATCCCCATGATTTTAAGTTCCGGATCATATTCCAGTCCTTCTACGTCAATGTACTCAGGAACGCCAAAGCTAAAATTTCCATTCTGATCAAAGGAGCGGGCAGGAAGGGCGTACTCGCGTGCCGCCAATAGACGCTTCAGCAACGGCTCGGCATCTCTTCGTATGGTGACCGTGCAGCCCACCACTAATCCCGGACGCAGGCCCCAGTTGGGAATCCTCCGTTTGGTAAAGGTCTTGAGGGGAGTGAGCGGCGTCAGTTTTTGCAACAGCTTCAATCCCCGCTTTACCTTTTCATCATCTTTTGAGGTACCTATATTTAATGTGATTTTTCCGATCCTGATTCCGCGCATAAGATTTGTTTTTTTCATGTTATTTTTATTTCATTATTCTTTTTATCTCATTTATTCTCCGAATCAGAGAGTGATCATGGGTTTTTTGTCGCCTACCACAAATAAGTATTGAGTCAGCGTTTCTACATCCTGATTATCTCTGGTATATACTGCGTTCTTGCCTTTGAGTTCTTTTATCACGCCAGTATCCCCGGCATGCTTTCCTCTCATCAGGAACACGGAGGACTCTTTTTCGAGCGGCAGCACTTTCTGGACGCTCAGCTCCGGCAGGGAAACCGCCAGTGTGTCTCCGACGGCCGCTTTTTTGTCAAAGAGGATATTTCTCCCATCGTGGAGATGCAGCTGCACTTTGCCGCCTTTGACGGCACTCTTGCCCACCACTTTGCAGAGCTTGAGGGTGCTTTCTTCAACTTCAATTTTCTTGAGGGTTAACCGGCCTTTTTTATCAAGAGAGAGACGATATGCTTCCTGTACGTCCGGAAGGCTCATCGTATCAAACAAACCTATAGGAAAATGCGGATCCAGCTGGCGTTTGCCGTCGATTAAGATTGATTTTGTCCGCAGCATTTTCTGCACTTCATTCATCGTGCTGGCGTGCTTCAATATATCTCTGAGAAGGTATCCCAGGGGGAGGCACAACTCCAGCGGATGCGTTCCTGGATTTGGCTTGGCTATGAAGATCTTCTGACGATCAATCATCCAGGTGCGGGGTGCGATGATGCGTTTCAAGTGATTTTTCATTTTTTCTCCAACTTAATTTCTTTCTTAGGCATTCCCAGGCGTTTTTTGTCACCTAATTCCATCTCAATAACCAGGAGATTGCTGGGCTGTAATGGAAAAGGAACTTTTGTTCCATCCTTCCGGATTGCTTCGATGCCTACAATAAACACCTTCTCACGTTTCAGATTCACGCGCTCGACTTTGCCTTCTTTCTTGCGGTGTTCTCCGCGCAGGATCCGAACCTTATCGCCCGTCCGCAGCTGGACACTTCTGGTTTTATGCTTCTGGCGCAGTTCCGTAGAGAGATGCGCATGCATTAATTTCTGTCGGAGATGCAGGGGAGCATTCGCCCGGTATTTACGCTGTTTGCGCGGCTGCTTGCTGCTGTTCCAGGAGGCGTTGAATTTGGTCATAAGGCAATGCTGGCTAATTTAGCGACGGCAGGCCAGCGTTCTGCCACTTCTTTAGCAATAGGCCCCTTGATGAAAGTCCCTTTAGGATTGCCTTTTTCGTCTTTAAGCACGACACAGGCATTATCTTCAAATTGCACACGCGTCCCATCCGGGCGGCGGAACTCTTTTCGCTGCCGTACGATGACCGCAGGCACCACGGTTTTTCTCATCTCTAATTTCCCTTTTTTCACGGCGCACATGACTAAGTCGCCGATGCTTGCCGACGGCACTCGGCCGCGGACAGTTTTATGCCCGACAACGCAAAAGATTTTGACGACCTTGGCGCCGCTGTTGTCACAGGCATCGACTCTGGCCTCGTGCGGCAGTGCTCGGGTGAAACGGGCTTTAAGCGCTTTCATGGTTTTGTCTCCACTTTAACAATGACATGATGAATGGTCTTGCTTAATGGGCGGGTGCGTGCTGCGATTACGGTATCTCCGATGTTGGCGTTGATGCAACGAGGATTATGGACGCGCAGTCGCGAACGGCGTATTTCATGCCGTTCATATTTTTGCACATAATGGGGCCTGAACCATTCAATCGTCGCCGAACGGTTGATGTCTTTCTTGACTACCTTTCCATTGAAGAGTTCTGTCTTTACGTTAATCTCCCCGTGAAACGGGCATTTCCTATCTGCACATTCTGTCTGGGGTGCAGGCATTCCCAACACGTCTGTTTTCATGTTCTGCTTTGTTTTCATCTTTTCAGGTTTTATCTTCCGGTCTTTTAGTAATCTTGACACCAGATAGTATCTGGCTTCCTACGCGAAAGGTGATCGCGTTCTTGAGCAGCGTCCGGATTTTTTGATCCGCGCCACGGACTTTAAGCGTGAACTTAGTCTCATCGAGCACCATGTTTTTTCCCGTTTGTATGTTGGGATTAGTTGAGGAGATGATTTCAATCTCCTTACCGATGAGCATCTTGGCCCTATTTACCACCAGGATCAACCCGATCCCGATGCAATTTCTATCGTCTCTTCAGGGAAGCCGAGTTCCACCAGTGCCAGCTTCATGCGAACTTTATGGTCGCCCTGCAATTCGATTTGCCCGGTTTTTGCCGTTCCGCCGCAGGCAAACTTTGATTTGAGCTTGCGGAAAATCTCATCGAGATTGGCTTCCTTTTCGATGCCCGTGACCATAGTATAGACTTTCCCGAATTTTTTCTTTTCCAGGCGAACGGTTATTTTTTGCTGTTCGCGCGCAATGACCTCGCAGACGCAGAGGTCCTGGGGCAGGCCACATTGATTACATACTGCCATGGCTTATTTTGGGTTAGCCTCCTTTTCCCGCTGCACCATATTGATGCGGGCGATATTTTTCTTGAGCTGCTTCAGCTTTCCTGGGCTGGCGGGATTGGCGCCCGTCGCCACCTGGACATTGAGTTTCAGGAGTTCTTTTTTAAACTCTTGCTTTCTCATGGTGAGTTCAGCGCCCGTCAGTGATCGGAATTCTTTAGCTTGTTTCATCTTTGGCCTCTTCGGCAACTGGTTCTGCGGCTGCTTCTGCCGCTTCTTCTTTACTTTCTGTTGCGGGCGCTATTTCTGTCATAGTTTCTTTTATAGTTTCTGTTACAGTCCCCTTAATTTTTTCCTTTTTCTCTTCCCTCGCTTCTTTTGCTTTCTTTGGCCTCTTCGCGATGGTCTTTTTCTTTAGCTTTTCCTCTGTTTTTTCTGCTTTTATCTCTTCAACTTTTTCGTCGAGAGCTTCCTTGATGTTGATGCGGTCTGGTAATTCCACATCGGGCGGCATGATGGCTACTTTGATGCCGATAATGCCTGATTTCAATAGCGCCGCAGCTTGGGCCCGCTTGACCCCTTCAATAGACACGTCTCCGCATTTTTTCAGATATCCATTATAAAAACGCCAGCTCTTGGCACGCGCACCAGGAATTTTCCCAGAGAGGATGATCTCTACACCCAGCGCACCGGATTTCATCACGTTTTCCATCATCTTATGGCCCACGCCCTTGAAACGAGCCGAGCCAAATTTCTCCAGCGAACTGGCAATCCGTTCCGCCACAATCTTTGGATCAAGGAAAATATCTTTCACTTCTTCAATCTCTATCTGAGGATTCTCCAACTGGAATTCTTTCTTCAGGGTTCTGGTCAATTCCTTGATGTTTGATCCTTTGGAACCGACAATCAAGCTGGGCTTGGCTGTTTGGATGATGATTTTTTCTCCTAACGGGATTTTTTTGAGACGGATATGAGAGACGCCGACATTACTTAGTTTTTGCTCGATGTACCTTTTGATGTAATATTCCTTTGTTTTCTGAACAATAAATCCGCGTTCAATCATTTCTGTTCACCTTTCTGCTCGCCGATCGGTCTCTCCGTCTTTTCCTTCTTTTCTGCTTTTTGCTTTTCTCGGCTTTTCTTTTGGGCCTCTTGTTTTCTTTCCTGTACTTCTATCTCTAGATGAGTATGCTTGTGCGCGACCTGATGTCGTCCGCCCGTACGGGGAATGTTGGCTTTATTTGCTAATACTTTAGTGATCTTGAGACTGGCTACATTCATGCCTTTGAACTGGGCGTTGGCTTCGACGGAGCCAATCAATTTGAGGAACTGCTGTACGGCTTTCTGAGGGTAACTTCCGGCGGCCATGCCCGGCTTATGGCCCAAGTCCATGATAGCGCGTCGGAAGGGAACGGCTCGCGTAAATTCTGCCACTTCCTGCAGCATTTTTTTGGCCTGTTCGGTGCTTTTATAGCGCACAAAATTGCTGATTTCCACGCTTTGCTTCGTCGAGATAGGAAGATTCTTGATGCTCGCGCGGGCAATGACTGGTTCTGTAGCCGCGGTGGTTGTTTTCGTAGACTGATCCATTTTCGTTGCCATGTTTATCGTGCTGAGACTGCTTTGCTTGAGCGTGTCGCACCGATACCAGCTGCGCTATGGCTGACTGATTTTCTGGTTTGGGCGAATTCGCCCAGGCGATGACCCAGCATTTCTGAGGTGATGATGACCGGAACAAATTCTCTTCCAGCATGAACCTTGATGGTCTTATCGAGCAATTGCGGCACAATCACCATATCCCGGCAGTGGGTTTCGATGTTGACCTGATTTTTCTGCACGTTCCGCAGCAGTATTTTTTCCTGTTCGGTGAAGCCTTTCTTCAGCGCCCGGCGTGATCGGGAGGGAATCCATCTCATGAACTCCTTGAGGTCTAATTTTCGTACGTCCTCTTCCGTCAGTCCGTGCCAGCGTAATTCTTTTGCCATGGTGTTGCCAATAACCTCACTTACATCTTCCTGCGCCCCGTCCTGCGGGGAGCGATTTTACCGACTTTTCGTCCGGGAGGTGCATCCCGCGGCGATTGCGTGGGACGCCCTTTGACCTTTGATGATTTTCCGCCAAATGGATGGTTGACTGCGTTCATGGAAATACCGCACACATGAGGATAAAATTTATTGCGTGCGGCCATTTTCCAGTGCCGTGTTCCGGCTTTAAGGAAGGGTTTTTCAGTTCTGCCTGAACCAGCCACCGTGCCTATTGCCGCGCGGCATTCCGGCAGGAATACTTTTTCTTTTTTGGAGGGAAGTATGATGGTGATGCCTTGTTCTGTTTTCGCGACGATACGGGCTGCCGTTCCTGACGAGCGCACTAATTTTCCGCCGTCACCGGGATGAAGCTCGATATTATACACCAAGGTTCCTTCGGGAATGGCTTTCAGCGGGAGCACATTTCCTTCCCGGATTTCGGCATTCTCGCCCAATTCCAGGGCTTGCCCGATCTGGATATTTTGGGGGGCAATCGCTAAATTGATGGTTCTATCTGGATATTCTACTTCTAGCAGTGGAGCACTATGGCCGGCACAATGTACGATATCAACAACTTTTCCCGTAGGCTGAGAGGGATGTTGGGCCGATCCTTGAAAGCCATGGCTTCGGCTGCGAAAAGTCGGGCTTCCCCGTCCTCGTCGTTGTTGGATTAAGTTTTTACCCATGTAAACCGTACCGCTTTACCATGCCTGTGGTGCGGCGTTCGCTTCGCTTAGCCCCACTCGTTAGGTATAGCTTTTCCTCCATTTTAGATCAGCCCTAAATCTGCACTGACATCGCTGGCCAGATGCTCCGGCCGCAATTTGACATACGCTTTTTTGATGCCACGCATGGAATTATGCACATTGACCGCCGCTACCCGCACTTTAAAGAGCTCTTCGATCGCTCGTTTCACGTCTGATTTTGTCGCGTCGGAAGATACGGCGAACACCAGTTTGTTTTCAAACTCGATCTGCCGGATGCTCTTTTCGCTGGAGAGGGGGCTTTTGATGATTTTATACGGATCAAATGTTTTTATGGTTTCCATGTCAGTTAAATAATTTTTGTTTTTGCAATGTTTCCACGGCGCTTTCTGTCCACAAGGTGGCTCGTCCCGGCATTGCGCCCGGCGCGAGCAATTCGGCGTTTAACGATTGGACCTGTACAATATCCACGCCAGCGATGTTTCGTACTGAGCTGAGCAAAGGACATTTTCCGCCGACGACAATCAGCAGGCTTTTTTTCTTATGATAACGCCGGCCGCGCCATTTTCCTTTTCCCGCGCGAACTTTTTTCACTTCTCCCCGCTGCAGTTCCTGTTCAAATCCCAGCGTGAGCAAGGCTTTGGCCACATCTTTGGTTTTGTTCAACTGCTCGAAACTTGTGGGTAGGAGGAAAGGATATTCCATCGGGATTTTGTGGCCGCGCTGGGTAACGATAGTTTTATTGACAGTTGCCGCGATGGCGGAGCGAATAGCTTTTTGCCTCTCTTTATCGTTGATTTTTTGTTCCCAGATTTTTATCGCTTTCGGCGGATGCGCTCGTCGTCCGCCAACTGTCTGCGGCGAAAATGCGCCAATCCAATTCATTCTCGTTCCGCGGTGGGAATGCACTTTCCGCGCTACTCTGCTGATACCAAAACCATAACTGGTCTTATAATCACGCCGCCGCTTGCTTACGTTAACGGAATGGCGTAATCCGGCCATGGGCGAAGCGCCATACCGCTGACGAGCAGCACTTTGAATCGCCAATACCGCCCGCTTAATGAGATCGGGACGATACGCTTCGCTAAATTGCGCAGGAAGCTCGCGTTCTCCGGCTTTCTTTCTGGTTGCATCGACAATAGGTAGTTTCATGATTGTGAAATATATTGTATTTCCGGCATTTCCTTGGGAATGAATTGATCCGGCCGCATGGGCTGAGTGAGTACGAGCGCTCGTTTTTGTGGACCGACGATGGAGCCTTTTACTAATACATAAGGATTCTTGATTTGGCCGTAATGTGTGTTGCCGCCGGTTTTATTGACTTCCGCTGGATTTTTGCTGATTTTCAGGATTTGTTTGTTATATTCCGTACGGAAGTGATACCCCATTTTCCCGCCTTGCGGAACTGTGAACAGAATTCTATTTGGGTGCCAAGATCCTAATGTGGCGATGCCCCGCTTGGTTTTTTCTGCTTTATGCTGTCGCAGATGAGCGCCAAAGCGCTTGACCGTTCCCTGATAGCCTTTTCCCCTGGTCACTCCTTTCACGTCGACCAGATTATACCCCTGAAGCACTTCTTCCACCTGTAATTCTTTGCCCACCATCTCCTGTGCATATCGGAGTTTCTCGTCTTTATTTCCGCCTAAGGCGATTTCGATGAGTTTTGGTTTTTTCGTGCCGACAGAGGTCAATTTCGGCTGTGACTGCACCAACAGGCGCAGATCATCAAATTGTGCAGGAATCTGGCCGTGGTTTTTGATGGGAAGAGGAAATTTTCGGGATAATTCTTTTTCCGGCTTTTCGGTCAAAAGCGTTCCGCATTTTTGGATGCCCCACAGATCCTGTTTGTAGAAAGCTATTCCCGCCACTTTCATGGGCGGACATTCGATGATTGTGACGGGCAGTGCAACGGTCTCATTTTTGGTCATGGACTTGCCATAATTATCGACGGCCATGACGTGCGTCATGCCCGCTTTAAAGCCGATAAAGGCTAAGGGCTTGACTTTGGAATTGGCTGGCCAGGAGCGGACGCGGACTAAAGAATGCCGAGAGCGCTTTCTAGGCCAGAACTGCATGCTTCCTAATCGTGGATGATGTATCCTTCCCATTGCTGATATTTATTACTTATTATTCTATATTACTTATTATTGTCCTGCGTAACGGCCTTTTCCTAGCACCCATCAAAGAAATGATTCCGTGATGCTTGCTTTTTCAGGCTATTCGACCAGATTATTTAGCGGATAAGGCCAGTGTAATCAGGGTCTAGGACGATTTTTGATTTGGAACGAAGGTTGTTTATAAAGGTATCTGTTGTGTTTTTTAAAGACGTTATATCTCAATATTCGGATCTTACATAATTTCAAAACGGCTTTTTCCCACCGACACAAAACGTACACAGATTTTCAGGAGACAGACCAGCTTTTCTAAACGCTTCCATCTCCCCCCTCGGCGAGAGGTAGAGCATCGTCAATCCTACTTCTCTGCTGATCTCATCCTGAGTTCTATTTCTCCCCCCAACTCGGGCAATAAAGTTGTCTTCCGTCGGCATGTCCACACCATACCTGCATCCTCTCGGCTCGCCGTCAGCACCGATAATTCCCAGCAGGGGCGTATAATTCAGAATTCGTGCTTCTTTTACCTGGGCAACATCACAAAGTAAATGGCGAACTCTTCGAGCGACGTTTCCCCGCACCGTGCTGTCTTCAATCGCCAGCAGGACTTTTCCCCGTATCCGCTCCAGCACGTGGGGGAAGAGGTGTAAATTATTGCCAATGGAGTTCTCACGTTCTGTTTCCGTCGAGCCAAGAAAAGAGCGTTCGGTATTTTTTTTATAAAACACTGGAAGAAAAGGCAGGCCCAACTCACCGGCGTACGTCAGCGCTGCATCTTCCGGGCAATACGGAACATAGGTAACGTAATCAACATTCTGAAAAGGAAATTCCTCGGCGCATTGTCTTCCTAAAGATTGACGTACGGTCCGTACACTGACACCATTCATAATGGAATCTGCATCAGCAAAATAATTATATTGAAAATGACAAAATGCCGGCTGAGGATTAATTACTTTTTCTTTACGGAAATTTCCCTGCTGGTCAAAATAGTAGATCGAACCGGGAGTTAAATCCTCCACCATTTTCGCGCCATTCTTCCGCAGGGCAATATCCTCAGAGGCAGCCAGATACTTCCCTCCTTTTTTCCCCAAGACCCCAGGCATAATCCCCGTCCGGTCGCGAAAAACCATCACTTCTTTCCGCCGTTTGTCAGCAATCGCAGCAGTATAGGCTCCTGGGATAGTCTGTACAATTTCCCGCTCATTACCGGCAAGATATTTCTGCAGAAGTGCTTCGGTATCGCAGGCCGTCTTTAAGAGACTTTTATCAACAGCGACAAGATATTCCTCATTTACTTGCCCGTTGTGGACGATAGCTGCCAGACAGTCCTGCACAAAGACGTGATCCCCACGATCGATAACCGTGCCGCCGATGGTGTGAGGATGTGCATCTTCCAGGATTTTGTCTTTTCTTCCCCGCGTCGCATAGCGGACATGGCCAAGAAAGGTGCGGTAATTGGTATCAGGAAAAATACGATGCAGATCTTCCAGGGTAAAATCGAACTGATTTACTTTTCCTACCCACTTTAAGACGTCGATGCGCTGATCACTAACGGCAGCGATGCCGGCGGCTTCTCTTCCCCGATGCTGAAGCGATTGTAACGACGAATAGAGGTCATGTAATGTGTGCGTCACGGCTAAACCGCAATGGTCTTCAATCACTTCTGACATGATAGTGAAGAAGAAGAAGAAGACAGAACTTTAAATGTATTATTGTTGGAGATTATGGAGATTTGGCAATACTTTAGCAATATGAAGCACCACCATCCTAAGATCGAGCTCTCTCAATAAATACCTCGAGCCGACAAGAGGGTTGTCTGTTGCTGACAAGCAACTGTTACCGTTAGGTAACTCACGAACGCTAGTGACTTGACACGAACGGAGCATAGCGGAGTGACTAGACTCACGGAAAACGCACGAAGGGATATTCCGCCCGGAGGGATAGTTCACTGAGTGGGATAGTTTTCCCACTGGTGCGCCAAAGGGAAACCTATCCCTTCTTGCGTCAGCTCTCGACCTATACTTCGAAAGCGAGAAGAGGGTGGTGCTTCACTTCAGAAAGCCAAAGTATTACAAGATTCGTTTGAGAATTACTTTTCCTGCACTTTCCTCCTTACTGATTCAATTTGCGGCTTACGATTTCTTGAGAAAAGTATATAAATGATTGTTTCTTAACAAAAAATAGAATGAATAAACGAAAATCTTTTGTTACATTTCTTCTTCTGTTATCTCTATTTTTATTATCCTGTATTCCTGAAAAATCCATCCAAAAAAAAACTATCGTCACCGATACTAATCAGTCATATGGTGAGGGTTCAGAAGAGGAATATTATACAGATTTAGCCATGGTAGAAAGAAATCAAACACTCTGCACTAAGATTTTAAAGGAGAGTTCTAGAGATGCTTGTGTTAGCCGTGTGGCTATTGCGTTAGAGAGCACTTCTATTTGTCAGCAAGTGAATGATGTGTTTGTAAAAAACGATTGCGTCCTCGCAGCCAGTGCTAATTTACTCTGTATGAAAAAGCAGGAACAAGAAGAAAAAGACCTATGCTATATTGGCGCAGGGAGAGTTCGAAAAGATCTTTCAAGCTGCAATCGAATTGTAAATAACGACTATAAAGATTCGTGTATAGCTGTGGTGGCACGAGAAACTCAAAACATTCGTTTATGTGCAGAAATTAACACTAAAGAAAATAGTGATTGGTGCTATTTAGTGTTAGCGGACGACACTCAAAATATTTCACTCTGTCAAAAAATCGTTGATATAGACCTTCGCCGCAGATGTTTAGGAATGCAAGAAATTTCTTGACAAAGAGATTTTCCAAGCCATAGCGACAAGTTTCATTCGTTCTAATTCTACCTTTCCTGTACTTTCCTCCTCACCGATTCGACGCGAGGAACCGTTTTAAACAGAAAATCGTGCCCCGATCCCTCAAATTCGACTTTGATCCAGTTCTCTTTTCCGCAGTCACAGGGGATATTCTTATAATGCTGCCCCGCATCCCAGGAAGAATTCCATTCCGCCAACTCCT
The DNA here is from genome assembly GCA_016185625.1 of Candidatus Woesearchaeota archaeon. Lineage (GTDB taxonomy): Archaea > Nanobdellota > Nanobdellia > Woesearchaeales > GW2011-AR9 > JACPND01. Next base: position 39,603 of record JACPND010000033.1, read on the forward strand.
TGCGGCAATACAGACATCTATTGTCTCGGAACTCATAAGGTATATGCTCCATATAGGAACAGAAACAGAGAATGTTTAAATAGGTTACGAAATGATGATTGGGCATGGAATTACTTTTAACCTCAACAGGACTGGCAAATGAAATAATCAGAGACCAATTTCTCAAACTAATTAGGAAAGCAGTTTCCACCATCAAAGTCATCTTTATCCCCACTGCTTCCAGAACTAAAGAAAAATTAAATTACGTTCAAGAAGCAAAACAAGAACTCCTTGATCTGGGTGTTCTGCGTAAAAACATTAAAACTGTAAATCTGGATACAAAAGTAAATTACGCTGAAGTGAAAAACTATGATGTGATCTATGTTTGTGGAGGAAATACGTTCTTTTTGCTGAAAAAGGTAAGAGAGACAGGTTTTGATAAAATTATTGCCAAATTTGTCCACGAGAATAAATTATATTTTGGTGTAAGCGCCGGAAGTATTATCGTTTGTCCAAACATAGAAATAGCCAGCCTGGGAGACGAGAATGATGTTGGGCTTAAAGATTTGACGGGGCTGGGATTAGTTGATGTCGTGGTTTCTCCACAGTATAATATCAAAGAAAAATCGTATTTGTTTAGCATCGTAAGGTCAAAATCCCATCCCTATCAACTGCGAGAGCCGCAGGGGGACTTGCCCCATCCGGGGATGCGGCTCCAGCGATATTTATAGACGAGGATTTTGAAGATGCTAAACAAATACGAAAAATCAATAATTGAGAAATTCAAGCAAAAATCTAAAATACCCCTAATTACTATAACTGATAATCAGGCTTTGCTCGTTACAGATAGTGACAAGAAATTGATGGAGGCATGACATGAAATATTACTTGACCACGCTCTTCGGCTGCCAGATTCTGGATGAGAAACTGCAGATCATCGAAACCATCCCTCTTTCCGATTGGAGCAAGCGCGAGCAGGCAGAAGAGAAAGCCCGGAAAAAAGCCAGCCCGCTTCCTCCAGAAAAAATTCCAGAAGCTTTGGCCTTATTCAAAAATAAAAAGTATTTCCGAGACTTTTACCAGAAGAATCTGGAACTGACCAAAAAAGCGATCAAAAATGCAATCGCCGAAGATCAGTTGATTATCCAGGCCAGCGCCAATATGAATGAATTGGATAAAGTAGCGAATCTTCTCAGCAAGCGCCTGCAGGAATGGTACAGCTTATACTTCCCGGAACTGTTGGAAAAAATCAATTCGCCGGAAGGATATGCCAAACTGGTGACGGGAAAAACCAAAGCGCAATCACTTCAAGAGCTGGGATTGACAGAAACGATGGGCGCTGATCTTGATAAAATCCATGTGGATGAAATATTGCGGTTGGCTGAGCAGATAACGCAGCTCTATCATCTCCGCCGGCATCACGAAGAGTATTTGCAAAGGGTCATGCTAAAATACTGCCCTAATCTGCTGGAATTAGCCGGCGTGAGCATCGGCGCAGGATTGATCGAGTTAGGGCGAAGCTTGAAGCGCTTGGCGCTGCTGCCGGCATCAACTATCCAATTATTGGGAGCGGAGAAAGCGCTCTTTCGTCATATCACGACCGGCGCAAGAAGCCCCAAACATGGGATAATTTTTGCCCATCTTTTGGTGCAGAAAGCCAAAAACAAAGGGCGCGTGGCGAGAATATTGGCGGATAAATTGTCGTTGTGCGCGCGGCTGGATTATTTTAAAGGAGAGTTCAAGGCGAAGGAGTACAGGAAGGAATTGGAAGGGAAATTGAAATAGTGCCCTACCTATCTTGTTCCCACCTTGGTTCACAAATACCTAAAATTAGGGAATAATCCCTAAAAATAGGGAAATATTTATAAATTATCTCCCCCCTCAGGTGTACATGACTAAGCTACTATCATTAACTGCCTCCAAACTGCTTCGGGTTCTGCTGGAAAACCCTTTAAAAGAATTTAAAGAGATTGAACTCATCAACACTGCAAAAATTGGCAAAGGGGCAGGAGCAGAACACATCAAAACTCTGATTGGCGAAGGAATAGTGCTAGAGCAAAGAGTGGGAAAAGCCAGAATAGTCTCTCTCAACTTAAAATCTCTCCTCTTCTTTTTTCTTAAAAATATGCTTGACCGGCAGAAAGTAAACCTTCTTTCAAAATCAAGATTGGCAGCAGTGTCGATGTTCAAACGAGAAGTGCAACAACATACGTCCTTGCTCATTCTGTTTGGCTCTACCATCGCTGGAACAGCAACGGCTCACAGCGATATTGATATATTAGTAATAAGCAAAAGTCACTCTATAATCCACGCTGCCCGTACCAAAACAGAAGGCGCATTTGGTGAAAGATTAAATCTCCATGTTTATCGTTTGCAAGATATACGGTCGAAAATTACAGACGATCCCTTTCTCAGAAATGTCCTACTACAAGGGGTAATTTTAATGGGATACGATGCCGCCACAAACCTCTTTCACCTATTAGCAAAAAACGAAAGAAAAAATTTCCAGCGAATAGATTATTTTAAGGAAAGAATAGCCGCAGCCAAACGCAATTATGTCCGTAAAGATTATGGCGCTGCTCAGGAAATAATAAGTCATTTACAAGAACAGCTGATCTTCTATATATTGGCTGACCAAAAAATACCGTATCAAAGTAAAAAAGATGCTGTACAAGCAATACAAAAACTACCAGAAGGAGAATTGTTGAGTAAGGTAAAGAGAGCATCTTTAAATGAAAAGATTGATAAATTGGAGGAGTTCATAAGAGAAATGTTGATAAGAATAACCCTAGAGGAAGAATATGGATTCTAAGCAGCAAATAAAGGAAGATTTAGAAAGGGCTGAAAAAGCATTGCAATCTGCAGAAAGGAATTTTGATGAGAAAGATATGTTTACTTCTGCCAATAGGCTTTTTGTGGCTTGTGAAAGCGCTATTTATGCTCTATTAAAATTAAAATACGGCTCTATTTCTATGAGCCGGGAACGGATTTTAACTAGACTAAAAGATGTCGACGCGCACATGAAAGAAATTTATGACCTAAGTTATGATTTGCGGGTACAGGCGGATTATGGAAGGCAATCAAAAATAAAGCCTTTGACAGAGCAGAATGTGAAATTTATTTTAAATGAAGTCACTCAAATTATCCAAAAGGTTAAAGATATCATTGAAACATCAATGCCATGATCAAAATAACCACCCACAAGATCTTTGAACTCTACACCGATGGAAAGAGATTGTACACCAAAAGCATCCTGCCAGGGAAAGCGCATTTTGAAGAGCGCTTGATTCATCAGGGCATGGATGAATACCGTGAATTCGATCCGCGGCGCAGCAAACTGGCCGCAACGATCATGAAAGGCTGTACCAATGCCGGAATCCGGAAGAACGATGTGGTATTATATCTGGGCGTGTCACATGGATATACGGCATCATTTGTTTCAGACATCGTGGGAAAAGATGGATTGATATTCGGCATCGATCCGGCGTTCCGCGTGATGCGCGATTTAATCTTTCTTTCTGCCCATCGCCAGAACCTTGTGCCGCTCTTGGCAGACGCTAACCATCCGGAAGAGTATGCCGGAAGAGTCTGTCAGGCAGATGTTGTCTATCAGGATATTTCCCAGCGCAATCAGGCAGATATTTTCATCCGTAACTGTACGATGTTCCTGAAGAAAGGCGGTTATGGATTATTGGCCGTCAAAGCGAGAAGCATTGACATCAGGCGCAAGCCGCGACAGATATTTGAAGAAGTGCGGAAGATGCTGGAAAAGGAATTCACCGTGATTGATTTTCGGATTTTAGAACCGTATGAGAAGGATCATTGCATGATTATTGTGAAGAAAGGGAATTGAGTGGCAGATAAATTTATGAGCTATTTTTGGTATAAAATGCAGAATATTTATACTGAATCTTTATAAACTATTACTTATTTCTTTGTTATCATGGTTGATAGTGATGTCCAACGTGCGTATGATCAAGTGAAATTTACCCTGTTTGATAAAAGTGGGGGGCTCATTCCAAAAATAGAGAGTGAACGCTGGAGAAAAATAAAAGTGCGAGATGTTCTTAGCGGATTTGAGAATGTGGACGAAAACCTAACGATGCTCTTTAAGGAAGTAGAGAAAGTGTGGGTAAAGGTGGAGGCTGAAGCTAAAAGGACCAGAAAGGTACTAAGCCTTAAAGGAACACGAAACACCTTGGCCGAGGTGGAAGTAAGAATCAAAGGGATCAGAAACGCATTGGAACAGTCGAAGAAGATAGTGGAACGCTATGATGTTTCACAACCTTATTCTTATATGAAGGATGTAGCTTTGGTAAATACAAAGCACCAACCCGAGGAACTCTTTCCGGCTGCCGCTCATTGGACGAGGAATCATTTTCCCTATATTTACACCGCCTTGCAGCAAGCGAACTTGATCAAGAGAGAATAAATTCTTTTGCAGTAAACCTTTTTATACTTCATCGTTTTAATCTGATGCATGACCCTCGTCAACGAAGCAGCCTATATCTACGTCTACTCCAAGAAACTGCGCTCCTTGCACGGTGATGTTATAGACCTACAGAAAGATGCTAGGGGATATCACGAGAAATTTATTTCCACCAAAAACGAAAAATTCAAACAAAAATATGATTATGCCCTAAAAAAGATGAAAGAACGCCTGCAGGAATATCATGTGGTTTTAGCGAAAATCAACCATCATCAGATCGCCTTTGCCGGACAGTTGCAGAAGATGAGGGTGTGATGAAAAAGAAAGAGAGCATCATACCAGAACTAACGCTTGGAAAATACCGGCATTACAAAGGCCATTTCTACGAAGTCGTCGGTGTCGCCCGGCACAGCGAAACACGGGAAGAATTGGTTGTTTATCGCGCTCTGCATGATTCTACAGAATTCGGAAAAAAGGCGTCATGGGTCAGGCCGAAAGCCATGTTTTTAGAGAGAGTGGTGGTGGATGGCAAAGAAGTTCCTCGTTTTACGTATGTGGAATTGGTCAAGTAAAAAAAACTTACATTTGAAAAATCATTTATTCCTTCTTCTTTATCTGTATAATACTCACCGGACAGACATCTGCCGCTTCCTGATTTGATGCACGTTCAGCTTCCGTCTCAATATCCCGTTCCCAATGGTCATCGACCTGTTTTGCGCCTTTGAGCTGCGCCAATCCCTGCTCTTCCATCTCCCAGAAATCAGGAGAGACGGCTGCACACGCGCCGCAGCTGATACAGTCTTTCTTAATGTGAACAATTGTGTGTGTCATCAGTACTGCGAAAAGTGGCAGATTTATAAGATTTGTGCAGGAGGCGGACCAACTCTCCCCACCAAAAAGCTTATATAAACAGTTTTATTTATCTCCATCATGAAAAAGAGAGGATTGTTTTTACTGTTAGCGGTAGTTCTTATTCTCCTTGTTTCCTGCCAGCGCGTGCCGCAAGGACAGCAGCCACTGGAAACCGCCGCCGCATTAAAACTGGTCCAATCTGGCACGCAGGGTGTGGAAATTTTGACGCTCGCTAATTATCCTCCTGCTTTGGTCTACGATCAAAATGAGTTAGTGACCATCGTCGAAGTCAAAAACAAAGGCAACCATGATCTTACTCAGCAGGACTGTTTCGTGCAGATAACTGGCTTCGACCCCAACATCATCCGCGGCGGATTTAACATCCCCCGTTCCTGTGCAGAAAATGTCAATATCTTGGAAGGAAAAAATGTCTACAATGTCGAAGGGAGCTCCAATCAACTGGAATTCCGTGCTCCGACGGTGAACTTACCGTCCGGCGTGTTTGAATACAATCCGGTATTGAATTTTGTTACCTGTTATAATTATCATACTACGGCCAGCCCTTCGGTCTGCGTCGATCCTTTATTTTATCAAGTGACTTCACAGCAAAAGACCTGTCTGCCTCATAATGTGGGTACGGGCGGCGGCCAGGGCGCTCCGGTGGGTATCAGTTATGTTGGCGTGAACATGGTCGGCAGCAAAGCCATTTTTGAACTGAATGTCGTTAATTATGGAACGGGACGTGTCCTGAGTCCGTATGCCGGCATCCAGAACTGCGGTGAAGCTTCAGTATCGTATACTGACCTCGATAAAGTAGGATATAAAGTCCAGTTGAGCGGCGGAAGCCTGATCGACTGCAAGCCGAGAGACGGCTTTGTCCGCTTAGTGAACAACCAGGGAAAGATTGTCTGCCAGTTCAGCATTCCCGGCGCCTCGGCTTACGAAACGCCTTTGTTAGTTGATTTGGATTACAGCTATATCCAATCATATCAGAAGCCGGTGAAGATTATCAAGACACCGGAGTAAGAGTAAATAATGAGACTATGCTCTGGGCAAATCTTCTTTTTTTTGGAATGGCAACGGCCATTTTATTTTTTTCCGGCATTCGACTAGTAAAAAGTTTAGTGGTACTATCACGACACTTCCGTGTCCAAGAGTTCACCATTGGATTTATCGTCATGGCCGTGGCTACTTCGCTTCCTGAGCTCTTTGTAGGAATAGCCGCGGCATTTCAGAAGAATACATCGCTGGCTCTGGGAAACGTGATCGGCTCAAATATTGTTGATCTGACACTCATTGCCGGTATCGGTATTGTGCTGGTGCGTAGTTATCCCATTAAAACCCAGGAAACCAAGAGAGACGCTTTTTTTATGGTGGGCATGGCTCTGCTTCCTTTAGTCTTAATGTTTATCGGCGGACAAATTTCACGTCTTGATGGCGCAGTTCTGATAGTTGGTTTCGTAGGGTATATTTATCACCTGCTCCGCCGCCGCCGATATTATCCCAAAAAGTTCGTTTCGCCAGGGAAGAAACGTATGGTCTGGCACGCCTTTCTTTCACTTGCCAGCCTGGCCGGGCTCATGCTTGGTGCGCACTATGTTGTTAAGTATGGAACATTTCTGGCTGCTGAATTTGGCTTCTCTTCACTATTGCTGGGCTTGTTCATGATTGCCCTGGCCACGTCGCTGCCGGAACTGGTGTTTGAGACAACGGCTATTCTCAAAAGACATGCTGAGTTGGCGCTCGGCGATCTGATTGGTTCGGTGATTGTGAATTCCTCTCTCGTTCTGGGAGTGACGGCATTGATCTACCCTATTTCTGCAGATTATCTGTTGGCGTTGAGTACGGGGGTGTTTATGCTGCTGGTCTGTTTCGTATTTGCGACGTTTATTGAACTGGGTCAAAAGCTCCACTGGAAGCAGGGAATCACGCTGATCTTCTTATATATCTTTTTTGTGATTTTGGAACTTTTCATAAAGCCGTGAGGTGTTGATTTCAATTGATGGTGTGAAGGACTCAGGTATAGTAGCTTATTTTCTACTTATTCAGAGCTGAACCGGGTCAAACCTGTGGAAAACCTGCTTTGTTTATTCTCGACGGTTTTCCATTCTGTTCCTGTAAAAAGGCGTAGCAGGTTTGACAACAATCTGGCCAAGCTCCTCTTTTTCACTTCAGAAAGAGAGTTCTACTACCATCAATTATGAACTTTGTAATCCGTATGTTTTGATTATGGTGATCTTCCAAAACTATTTGCACAGGTGGACAATAAAAGGGGGAACCTTGATGAACAAGAATTCGTAGCTATCGTAAGTTTAATTGTTGGAGCGGACGCTTCCTATTTATTTCAAAAAGCTGGAGTAATTTAAAACACTTCTGAAATAAGCTGATACGTAACATTTCATGAGAAAATCTTATATAATCCTCTTCAAACTGGTTCGCTGATGCAAGAAATTCCCTCAGAATACCCCGGACAGTATGTTGCACTCATAGTGATTGTGAATTATTTTCGAACATTTGTGCACTTTCCTATACTAATAAGCAGATGTGTAGAATAATGTTTGACACATTAGCTATACCAAAGGACATAAATAATTCAAGTCACTTCGTTCGTGAGTTGCCTGATGGCAACTATACAAAAGTTATGTCCTTTGTATATAGCAACTGTTAATAATTGTCTAAACACGAGAAATTGGCGTGCAATTTCTGTGCCCAAAAGTGTATCCAAATAAAATGCTCACCTTTAAGTACATGCCCACAAAAAAGAAGCAGACAGTCACTGGATAACCTATTATGAAAGCCCCTGAAATCGTCGGCATCGAACCGCAGAACTGGTTCAACAGCAGGCCGCTTACCCTGAAACAGCTTCGCGGAAAAATAGTGCTTTTAGACTTCTGGACCTATTCCTGCATCAATTGCCTGCGGACACTTCCGGCATTAAAAGAGATGTGGCGAAAGTACCAGGATAAAGATGTTGTCATTATCGGCATCCATACGCCGGAATTTGAATTTGAGAGAGACCTCAGCAATGTCCGCAAAGCCGTCAAGAAGCAGGGCTTAGAATATCCGATAGCCAGCGATCCGGAACGATTTAACTGGGATAATTATGGGAATCAATATTGGCCGAGAGCCGCGTTGATCAGCGCTGACGGGGAAATCATTATGGAGCATGTCGGCGAATCCGGCTACGACGAGATCGAGCAGAAAATTATTGCCGAATTGAAAAAGATGGGAAAATTGAACTCAGGAACACCGCTGCACGAAGAAAAACACTATCATCATCCCGAAATCTCACCAGAGATCTATGCCGGCAGTTCCCGCAACGAGGGATTAGGTTCACGGCAGGTCTGCACGGCCAAAGGCTGTGAGGAATATTACGATCCAGGCAAGCATCGGAGAAATGTGATCTACTTGCAGGGCGACTGGAAGCAGTATGCAGAATATTTGGAATTTAGGGAAGAGAAAGGGTATATTCTCCTGCCGTATTTTGCCCGGGAAGTGAAGGTCGTTCTTTCGGGAACGGGATTGGCGGAAGTGTTATGGAACGACAAACCACTCGGCAAATACGCCGGAAAGGACATCGCAATGAAGAACAATAAAAGTTACGTCAAGATTGACGGTTCAGATCTGTATCATCTGATTCAAAATGAGGAATTTCAGGAAGGCATAGTGAAGATCATTCCCTTTTCCAGGATGAAAGTGTATGCGTTTACTTTTGGGTGAGGATGAGGGCGGATAAAGTGGGTTATACAACATCTTACTTGCCCCGCTTTTGATGTAAAAATTCTACCAAGTACCCCGTTGTTTAGTGCAGATAATTCCTTCATTTTTTGATTGCTGCAATGCACTTATAAGTAATTTTTTCGCTTCAGGCGTTAAAGTCTTTGCCAAATCCTCTGTGCAGATGCAGATACAGCAGTCGCAGCATGGACAGACGCCGCCTTTGCAGCATTGTTCTTTTTTTTCATCTTTTCCATTTTGCTTACCTCCAATTATTTTAAAAAAGGGAAAAATATCTTTACAAAAATCTGGTTTCCTTCAAGGGTTAACAAGGCAATGGCTAAGCCAATAACGATCATCACCACTGCCGCAACCTTTTTGATAATGGGTGCAGCTGCTATGAGATAAGGGGTCAAGGCATTCTTAAACAACCCGGCAAGGACTGTCAATAAAAACATCAACAGTCCCATCGTGAGCGAAAAGATGAGAAAGGCAGTAATTGCACCGGCAAAGCTGGCGCTGGCAAACGCATACAGAAGCAATCCCAGCATAATGGGCCCAGTACAGCCGATTGCTGCACCGTTATATAATAAGCCATAGAAAAAAATACTTTTGGTAAATCCTTTTTCTGCCATCAGGCGATAAATCCATGAAATATTAATGCTCTTCCCCAACAAAGTAAAAACTCCTAAGCTTGCTATTAGTATCCCGGCAACAATACGAACACCAAGGATAATGGCAATATCTTGTCGCGGATCTTTGGCAAAGGGAGTAGCAGCTCCCAGCGCCGCAATCGTTACCCCGACGATCATGTTTACTACAACGATACCTGTTGCGCCAACCAGTCCCAGATATGCTGATTGCCGGAAGGTTTGTGCTTTGGTCAGTTTTCTTACTCTCCCTCCTGTCAAAAAGTGCGCAACATATCCCGGCAGCACCGTAAATGCGCACGGACTAAAGAAAGCCGCGAGACCAAAAATAATGCTTAATATTATGAGAGGAAATGCCCCCAGACGTTCGGGCATCATAACGTTATAGATTGCTCCTAAAAATCCAAAATAGTAACCTAAAAATCCAATGAGCACTACCGCAACCAAGACGTATAAAGAATAAATTAATAATTTTTTATTTTCTGATCCCATCTTTCTTCCCTCTTAAATTTAATACCATACCTAATAGTAATCCTAGGAGTGAGATATAATAGACTGGGTTTGACATCATCACAAATATGCCGATATAGATCAGAATTGAGCTAACAATAATCAAGATTAGAGGAAATTTCTGTTGGTGGAATCTGTAGGAAAAATAGGTGCTTATGATGCCAACGAGCAATAACACTATTAAAATGGATTCTAAGATTTTTAAGTCAATTCTGGTTAAAAATCCTAAACCGATGAAATTAAGCAATTTTAATGAAAAATTAACACCATTTGCAGACATTGCTCCCATAGCAACTGCCCCAGTAGCCGCTATTGTCGTGGTCATTATTGCCATACAGCCCAACGACGCGATGGCGCTGCCGGTGCTGCAACAGGCACAGGCTATTTTTGTCGATAATAATCTATTTTTTGGCATTTTTGCTTTGCACCGAACAATAATAATCTCTTCCAGCAAGGACGTCAGCTTTATATATTATACCTACTTTCTATTGTATAGTATAAGAACTATTTAAATCCAGAGGTTTGAAAATGGAAAGTAACAATACTTACAAAATAGAAAGTAAAGCCCTAAAAAATCAAAGATCTTTGGGGCACAGAAAATTAGAAGAATTTTCTCGTGACTGCAAGATGCGTTCAGCTACAGGATATTGTCCTCGCCCTCTTGAAACCGCTTCTGCATTTTTGAGCAAAAAATGGACAATTTCAATGGTAATAACCATCGGCAATTTTAAGAAATTGAGATTCAATGATATTGAACGAAGACTTGAGGACATAACTGCAAAAACACTTACGGACAGATTAAAAGAGTTAGAAAAAGAGCAAATTGTTATGAGAAAGGTCTATTCAGAAATTCCTCCAAGAGTGGAGTATTCTTTAACTAAAAGAGGAAGAAGATTAATGAAAGCACTAATCCCGCTTATTCACTGGGCTGAAAATGCATCATCTCGATAATTTACTTTCACATCATCTTTTTATCTCATTCTTTGCTTAAAAATTCAACTAATCAACGCAAAGATTCGTACACCCCACGAATCTACAGACCTAGCCGCAGCGTAGTCCGGAGAGGTTCAATCAAAATCCTCTATAGAAGAAAATCGGATTTGTTCCCACACTATGGCTCTGCTTCAGCTACACACGAAACGAAGAAACTACTTTGTTTGTGCAACAATGTGGCAACGACCACATTTTGTGTCTTGGCGCTACTATCACTCACAAAACGGATAGTGCCGTTTTGAGCAAAACTTTATAAACAAACCCCCATCCAGAAAGAAAATGATACCGCAAGTCAACACTCAGGAACTGATTACCCGCGCCAGCGGAGAATTGAAGAAGCAAAAGCTGGTGCAGCCCCCTGAATGGGCTAGATTCGTGAAAACCGGCCGCGAAAAATCCCGCATGCCCGACAACCCTGATTGGTGGTATATGCGTTCAGCAGCCGTTCTCAGAAGCGTCGCCAAGCTCGGCCCTGTGGGAACGGAAAAATTGCGCCGCAAATTCGGCGGAAGGAAAGACCGCGGACATCAGCCAGATCGTTTTTTCAAAGCCGGCGGCTCCATTATCCGGGAAATCTTACAGCAGCTGGAAAAATCAGGATTAGTTGCTCAGGCCGCCAAAGGCGTTCACAAAGGAAGAGTATTGACACCGAAAGGAACATCATTCTTAGCAAAAATGAACAAACATGGCACGATATAAAGACCCCGCTCGCAAAAAGCGGTTAATCAAAGCAGGTACACAGACTAAATGGGCGCCGTTCTGGACGGTGTTCAAGATTTATGGCAAAGGGAAGAAAGTCCATCCCTCCCGCCACACCGCAATCAAGCGCAGCTGGCGCAGGACCAAATTAAAAGCATAATTGAATTTAAAGCAACAATATGGCCAAAAAAGAAACCACCATTATAGAACGAACGTACACCGTCCCTTTACGCAGGGAATTTCTCAAAGCACCGCAATATCGCAGGGCAAAAAAAGCCGTGACCGCACTGAAGCAATTTCTGGAAAAGCACATGAAATCAAAAAATGTAAAGTTGGGCAACGAGGTAAATCTGGAACTGTGGAAACACGGCATCAAGAATCCTCCGCATCATGTAAAAGTTACTGCCACCAAGAACGAAAAAGGAGAAGTGACTGTTGAATTGTTCGGCCTGAAAAAAGAAGCTCTTCAAAAAGAAACGAAAAAAGAACGCCAGAAAGAGAAAAAGACAGAAAAAGCAGAAGAGGCCAAAAAAGAAGAAAAGACTGATAAAAAAGCAGAAAAAACAGAACTTAAACCTTCTGAATGATCTTTATCAAAAAAGACGCCATTGGCGAAGTGGGGAAGAAGCCGGAAGAGCGTACGACTATAGAATTATTAAAGTATGCCCTTATTAACCTCGACAAGCCGAAAGGGCCGACCTCGCATCAGGCTTCTGATTACGTCAAGAAAATTCTTCACGTTGATAAAGCCGGACATTCCGGTACGCTTGATCCTCAAGTTACGGGTGTGCAGCCTGTCGCCATAGGAAAAGCGACCAGGATCACCCAGTTTTTGCTCACCGCGCCCAAAGAATACGTCGGCGTGATGCATCTGCACCAGGAAGTGGAGGAGAAGTTATTACACAACACCATTCAACAATTCATCGGCAAGATCCAGCAGCTCCCTCCAGTTAAAAGTGCCGTCAAACGACAGCTTCGTACACGTGAGATTTATGAATTTGAGATTCTCGAAATGAAAGAAAAGGAGGTTCTCTTTCGGGTGAAATGCCAGGCAGGAACATACATCCGTAAGTATTGCCATGACCTGGGCCAAGCTTTAGGTGTAGGCGCCCACATGGCCGAATTAAGAAGAACACAAGCCGGGCCGTTCACTGAAAAAGACAATTTGGTCACACTCAACGACCTGCAGGACGCATTGTATTTTCATAAAGAAGAAGGGAATGATAAATTTCTGCGATATTGCCTTCAACCAATAGAAAACGCTGTAAAACATCTTTCCAAATGCTGGATTTTTGATACCACCATTTCCAGCGTCACGCACGGCCGGGATGTTGCCGTTCCCGGAATCAGCGCATTAGATAATTTTCGGAAGGGAGAACTGGTGGCAGTCCTAACATTAAAAGGGGAATTAGTCGCCATCGGCGAAGCCTTGATGTCGGCGGTGGAGATTAACACGCAGGAGAAAGGATTGGCGATAAAAGTGGAAAAGGTATTTATGGAAGCAGTTACCGTAAACCCGCTGCAGTAAGATTTCTCAGTACCCTTATTTCAGTTCAATCACCATCCCATTCCAGCCGGGATTGACGATCTTCGTGCCATTAATGAGATCCACTTTTCCCACTGTCTCATGCAGATGGCCGCAGACGACTAATTTAGGCTTGATGCGATCAATGAATTGGCGATAGTCAACATTCCCGACATACCCCCTTTCCAAGAGATCGACAGCCGTGCCATACGGCGGCATATGGCAGACAAAGACAATTTTCTCACCATTAAACTCGCTGTACCATTCACGGGCAATCTTGCGGAAGCGGGCATCCTCCTGCGCAAACCCGCCTTCACCATATCCGAGAAAACGATAGCCATTGGCTTCAAACGACTGCCTATGGAAATTAATGCAAAGGGAAAATTCCTCTGCGGCATCCGTCAGCAGCGCATCACTTTCATGATTGCCGGGAATGCAGTAGAATTTCTTTCCGGTCTGCTGGAAGCTCTGGAGCACAAGCGACAGGCCAGCGCCCATCTTAGTAAAATCGCCGCACGTCATCACCAAATCAATATCTGGTTCAGAAGCCCTCTTTACCAGAGCTTTCAGTGTGGGTTGATGGGCATGAAGATCGGTAAAAAATAAAATTTTCATCTCGTCAGGTGGGCCACGCGGATGGCCATTTCCCGGACAGGATACACTTTACTCAACTGCTTTCGTATGCCACCCTGGATTTTTTGGCCGACTAAATTTTGAATGAAAGACAAAAAATCACCTTTCATCAGCTCTTCAGTCAGTAACGTCCTTAACAGAGTGCGGATACTCGTGCATACCTGTCGCTGACAATGTGCTATGGTCACGACGAGCGTCTTAATCTGAACTTTTCGGCCATCGGCGACCGTAACTATAAAAGAATCATCCAGGCGGGACGTGCTTTTACGCACCATGCGCTTGATGTAAGAAGGCGTCATTTCATAGCCGATAGCCTCGGTCTGAAAATTATTTCCCTGCATCTCTTTGACCTGGAAAGAAACATAAACGTGCTGGTCTTTCATACCGCCGGTAATTTCTCTCAAGTTAACCCGGAGCGTCCGGCCTATACCAACTTGTGCATCAGGCAAGTAAAACTCGCCTATTTCCTTGGAGCCAAACGCCGCAGGAGCGAGAATCTTGTACCAGTTCTTCTTCTTTGCTTTGATTCTGCTTACTTTTTTTTCTTCTTCAGCCATTGGAGATTGTGAGAAAGAGGCTTATTTAAAAAGGCTTCGCTTTTTTGTAATACTTCACTATTCTGAAGTTCAGCAAAGTCGTCTTGGCCGTTAGTCAAGCCGTCTCGTTCGTGACATTCCTGACGGAACGCGACGCCGATTTCTAGATGTGTTTATGGCCAGAAAATAGCAGATTTCAGTACCCTCTGGAAAATTCGTGACCGCCTGAAAGAGGCAGGAAAAGAAGAAAAAATTTGGAATGCACTTTAACATCAGTTAAATCAAAAAGGATATTTTGGTACAAAGCTTAAAGCTAAAGATGTTCTGGATAAAACAATGGTAAAAGTGGGAAGAGGCCAGGAACTTACTCTGAGAGAGATTGAAAGAAATAAAAAAATATCTCATGTTCGCGCACCAGGGGAAAGGCCATTTAGCGTGATGAAAAGAATATTTCATGGCGGCCGTACATTTGTGAAAACACTTCATCGTGTGTCTATCAAAGAAATGTTCAGATGTTTTGCATTTGATTTGTATCAGCTGGTGACACTCAGGCGCAGAGAGCTAGCGAAAGCTCTCTGAGAACATTGAAAAAAGAGAAAATGAAGAAAAAGATGAAGAGTAGAGAAGAAAAAGAGAGAATTCTACACTGAATTTAAAGAAAAATCAATTTTATCTCGAAAAAGAGGGGTTATTCAAAGCATTTTATATGACTGGAGTGCCTATGCCTTGCACGGCAATAGGTATAACTTCACAGAAACTATGCCGGATCAGATTGAACACGGATGATGAGGATCAGAAATATAAAATAAAAAAATAGGCTTATCGCCTCTTCTTTCGTCCTCGAGCCATCTTCGCCCGGCAGACATTTCCTTTACCGTCAATGAAATAGAGGTATCCTTTTACCTTTTTCACACCGACTTTGGCCACGAGTTCTTTCTTGACTTTTCCTTTCGTTCGGCCGGCTCTGCTCATCGCAGCGCGGGAGACATTCCCCTGCTTATCGACGAAATACAAATACCCTTTTGCTTTCTTGACTCCTGATTTTGCTACAACTTCAGCCATGTAAATCCCTCCTTTTTTCGGTCATTCTACCGTTTTTATAGACGGAAAGAAAGGCTGATAGTATATAAAGGTTTCTGTTTTGACGACGATTACGACGTATTACTCTCGCTTGACAACTCCCTTTCACGGAGAGGGCACGCTTTGATGGCCTGTGCGCAAGATGCCAGGATCCGGCAACTTTTAAACCAAAGAGTTTTAAACTAAAAAGTTTATAATTTGTGCCATTTTGCTGTAAAGCTTTTAAAGTGTACACTATTCGACTTACCAAAGAGGTTCTTAGAGAATATTATGACTAATGCTATAGTAAAACAAAGTACTGGTAGTCTTGAACGGGTAGTTGCACTTACCAAAGTTCCCAAGATGTGTACTGACAGAGTGTTAATGTATAGAGGGAATATTCCGCGTCTGGCAAAGAGAAGACTAAGGGGAGAGCTACATGATGACTCAGATGATGAATATTATAGACGAGGCTCAGACCACTTTCTGGTCTCCAATTGATTTTCCGTCAAGAGCAGCATTTAAAATTTTAACATCTTCTAAACCGCCAAGGACGACCATAGGACTTGACCAAGTCGTGCGAGCCGGAGGGTATACATTTGCAAAAAAAACAGTATCAACCAGCTCTGCAAAAAGCAGCAGAAGTGATTAAGAAAGATCCAGACACGATGACGTTGATGAGATTGATGTGAAAGAATTTATGAAGAAACACCCAACCCATTCAACACACTCTCCGTCCCTAAAATTTCTTCAGCATCAAGAGCATCATTTAGATTAATCACGCCTTTCACAAACTTCTCCTGGTCGTCCAATCCCACACGGGGACAGGCCGTATTCACCCAGATTTCTATGAACGGAAAATTCTCCAGCTGATCAAAAGAGACGACATTGTCAATAAAATAATAAAATTTCTTGTTAGGATATTTCTTTTCCAGCAGCAGCGCCGGACGGAACTGCTCCTGGCCTGGCTTAATCGTCACCATCACGCCGACAGTCTGAGCGCTCAGGAACTTCATCAAGGCCCCTCTGTACTTTCGTAGAATCACTTTTACATCGGCAATGCCCAGCACCGTCATCTTCTTCTGGATCGGATCATTGCAGACGATTTCTTTCACCTCATTCCTCTCCTTCTGCCGATAGACTAACGCCAGCGGATGGAACTTCCCATCACCAATATAAAGATAACAATCAAGCTCTGCCAACTCTTTTTCGGACAGATTCAGCGACTGATGATAATTGTCGCAGCCCAATAACTGCCCTCGCAGATGCGTTCTGTCAGCTTTGGACGTGATTATAGTAATCCCTGCCCCTTCCAATTGTTTTTTAATCTCATCTAATGCATTCACAAACTGCACTGATGCATATAATCCGACAACAGAATATTTTTTCTTCTTCAGATAGCGCAGCGTCTCTTCTGCTAATTTCACTTCTCCAGAATACGGCGCATCAAGAAAGAGGACGTCCATTTACCATCCCTCTTTCTTATGAAACGGATTATGCCCCCAGGAAATCAGCAGATCCACACCCATCCGATTCAGTCCCTGCGGAATATCACAGGCGCCGAAATTGCTTCCCAGCCAGATCAAGACCCGTGCGCCGGTTTCCGTGCGGATTCGTTCTTCTATCTCCGCAGCCATTGGCTTCATTCCGTCCGGCAGTTGGATGCACACAGTTTTAGCCTGGCTAGACCTAATGCGGGCAATTGCTTTCTCCAGTTCTGGTTTATAAAGTGCCATCGGAAATTTTTTATACTCTTTCTTTATATAGTTTCCTATGTATGGGTATACCAGGCAATTTATCGATACCTTCAGGGACTATCGCTCGGAAAAATTCGAAAACGTGGGGAAATTCTTTCTCCGTGCCGGCATTACGGCAAATAACGCTACCACGCTCTCTTTTTTGTTCGGCCTGTTCGCGGTGTATTACCTCTTTCAGAATCATCTGCTGTTTGTAATCTTCGTCCTTCTGCATCTGCTCACCGATGCGCTGGACGGCGTGATTGCCCGGGCTGCCTCGCCAACAACGTTTGGAAAATATCTGGATTACGCCACTGACCAGCTCATTCATCTGTTAACCATCGTCAAAATAGGATTTTATCTGGATGATTATTACGCGTTCATCATTGCGGGACTCTTGATCCTGGCACAGTTAGTGTATATTCTCTCCAAGTGTACGGCCCCAGTATTATTTCTAAGAACAGTGACGTTACTTCTGCTGTCGTTGAACATACCAACACTCTCTTTTTTACAGCTGCCGACGATTGCCTATTTGGCGACGGGAGTGACAGCCGCGTACTCATTGATGCTGCAGGTGCAGTTTTACATGAAGAAAAGAGACTGGTGAAAAGCTTTTCATCCCATCATCGCCGGCAACACCAGTTCCTCACGCAGCGGCTGCAGTTCAAAGAGTGTCTGCCTTTTAGGAATAGTGATGCGACAGCCATGATAGGTTCTTCCCCGATAATACTCGATGCTGTGCCGCGACCAGTATTCTGCCTGCGGGTAGCCTTGCCGCAATGCTGCCAAGAACAATTCCAAAAATTGCTGTGCTGTCCGTTCCTGTGTAAATCGTGGCAAAAGAATCTCCTGTGTCCCGTGATTATTGATCCGCAATTTATGGTCCAAAATCCCTTCCACAAAGCGCTCTACTACTTTTATATCAGCGCTTTCAACTGCCCTCTCCAAAAAATTCAAGCCCAGAGCTTCATACGACTCATGGACCAGTCGTCCACGGGAAAGGCCCATCAATTCCAAGACACGCATATACGGCCGTCGCAGTACAAAACAGTGGGAACGCTGTGGTTTGGTAACTGTACTTCCCAGCTTATCATAAATATCTTTTCTCGATGGCGTGATCTCTGCCTTCCCTGTAACACTAATCGAACCTCCGGCAATAATTGACGCTGCGAGATAGGCCAATCCGGGAACGGCCGCATCCTCGTCCGACAAACCCTGATGGCGAAGCAGATTCATATGATAAGGAGAAAGCGGATCTTCTCGCAGCTGGTCCAACGAGCGGATGCTTTGCGGCTGTTGTCCCTGTTCCCACGCTTCTTTCAACTCTTTGGAAAGGAAAGGCACATCAACATCCGGAGCCTGATACTTGTGCTCATACGGAACATGCACCAATCCGTGCGTAACCGCACTCAAATATTCCAGTCCATAATCCTGCCGTTGGCCATCAAACGACCGGATCCAATCTTCAAGTGTAAAAAGCATCAGCCGCAAAAACAAGGCTTGTTTTATAAAGATGCCTCAAAACTTCGTCTCTCTTATCTTCAATAAATATCCGATATAATTCACACCTAAATGTAAAATCGGACTTACCACCAATAACATCACTACGACCTCGATCGGTGCCACATACAGGACAAAAAAACCGATTATTCCGCCAAACACAAAATCCGCCTGATCCCAGGGAATCCATGGCTCGCCAGGAGGAATTCCATTTTTCCTTTTATAATAACTCTTCACCAAATCTCCCAGAATCGCGCCCGCACCCATGAAAAAGCCACTCCACCAGGGAAAGCCGGCATAATCTATCAACAAAAAGCCGCGAAATCCACTGGCATAGGCATATTTCTGAATCGCAAAGACCATTCCGCCAAAAAGTGTAGCGACAACTAACCCTCTCCAGGTCTTATGCGCTCCAAACCATCTCTCAGACACCGGCTGGGCACCAAACGGAATCCAGCGGAGTAACACTGGCGCCATGTTGGCAACATACGCCGGAAGGAAAAAGTACAATGATTTCAGCAACAGATCTGCAATCATGCCCCAGAAAAAACAACACCTATATTTAAATTATTGTTTTTGGCGTTGATGTAAAAAAAGATATTTAAAAAAAAAGAAAAAAAATCATAAAGTAATTATCGTCTTTTCTTAGCTTTCTTTGCCATTATCGTTCACCTCTTTGTTAACAATAGTGGGAAGTAAGATTTATTTCTTTTTAAACGTTTCCTTTTTTGAACCAATTTCCAAATTTATCGACGAGAAATTTTTTTCTTAAAAACAGCAGGATTATTGCTGGCGATGCCGTCAATCCCCCAACTTTCAAATTTGTCGACGAGAGAAGGCTTGTCCACTACCCAGACCGAAACGCAAAAGTTCTGTTGATGAGCCAGATCAATGAAAGTTTTATTTACCACTTTGTACAATCCGACAAGCCATTCTACCCGAAGATCTTTCGCCCGACGGAGAAATCTCGTCCGATTGAATATTCTATCTTTAAAGATCAGTCCCGTGGTTATCGACGGATCCAGTATTTTGATGGCGGCTAATGTCTCCGCACTGAAAGAGATAACCTGCGGACGTGCTCCCGCCTTAATTATTTCCTGCACGACAACCTCTTCCATGCCCGGATCTTTGATCTCTACCTGCGGAAGAACTTTGCTTTTCTTGGCTAAAGATAAGAACTCGGCCAAGGTCGGCAGTTTCTCGCCTTTTCCGGCATCCAAACCTCGTAATTGAGCGAGGGAGAAATCTTTGACCAGACCTTTCCTATTGGTCGTACGGTTCAGTGTCTGATCGTGGATGACGATAACTTGATGGTCTTTGGTCAGCCGAACATCGCATTCGATGGCATTGACGCCCATAGTGATGGCTTTCTTCCAAGAGCGTAAGGTATTCTCCGGTTCATAGTGGGGTGCGCCCCGGTGTCCTACATTCAGAAAAGCCATGGTACTGCTATTTTTTCTGAATTTAAAAATATTGCCATAAACTTTAAAAACAGAACTACATTGAGAGACACATTTGGAGGTTCAATCATGGTATCCGGAACAATTATCGGCATTATTATTGGAGCAGTCGTACTATTATTTGTGATTTACATCTACAACAGCCTGATCAAGTTAAAGATGCGGGCGAGCAATGCCTGGTCGCAGATTGACGTGCAGCTCAAGCGCCGATACGACTTGATTCCTAATTTAGTGAATACGGTCAAAGGCTATATGAAACACGAGAAAGGCGTGCTGGAAGAAGTCACGAAAGCACGAACCTCCCTGATGAGCGGATCGATGCAAGCTAAGGCGAAAGCTAATAATCAGATTACCGAAGCTTTGAAGAGCATCTTTGCTGTGGCAGAGAACTATCCGCAGTTGAAAGCTAGTGAGAATTTCAGGATCTTGCAGGAAGAGCTATCCGGCACTGAATCGAAGATTGCCTATGCCCGGCAGTTCTATAATGACACCGTGATGCAGCTTAACCAGGCGATTCAGTCTTTCCCGACTAATATCTTTGCCAAGCTCTTTGGCGCCCAGCAGCGGGAATTCTTTGAAGCGGCCGAAGGGGAACGGAAGAACGTCAAAGTGGAATTTTAATCCTCATGGGCTTGTATGAAGAGATTGCAGGAAATAAGCGCAGGACTTTCTTGCTATTATTTTTCTTTTTTGGATTGGTGGTTTTTCTAGGCTTGGTCATCGGCCTGATGTACGGCAATCAGTATTTCGGCCTCGGTCTGGCGCTGGTGATCGGTGTGGTGTATTTTTTGATCAGCTATTTCGCTGGCTCTTCGATGATTCTAAGCATGACCGGCGCACGGGAAGCGACGAAGCCGGAGTACACGCATCTGATTAACACTGTGGAAGGATTGGCGGTCGCTGCGGGATTGCCCAAACCGCCGAAAGTGTATGTGATAGATGATTCAGCCTTGAATGCTTTTGCCACGGGCCGGGATCCGGAACACGCCACGATTACCGTCACCACCGGCTTATTGCAGAAGATGAATCGGTTGGAACTGGAAGGCGTGATTGCGCATGAGATGTCGCACATCAAGAATTTTGACATCCGGGTGATGATGCTGGCGGCAGTGCTGGTGGGATTGACTGTCTTGTTATCTGACTTTTTATTGCGCTCATTTCTCTGGGGCGGCAAGCGGGATCGCGAGCAGAATCAATTAGGGGTAGTGTTGATTATTGTCGGTATTGCGTTAGCGATTCTGGCGCCATTAATCGGAGAATTAATCAAGTTATCCGTCTCCCGGAAACGGGAATTTTTAGCCGATGCCTCCGGTGCCTTATTGACGCGATATCCGAAGGGATTGGCGGATGCGCTGCGGAAAATAAAACACGATCCTGATCCGTTAGTGGATAAAGCGAATAAGGCGACGGCACATCTGTTCATTTCTATGCCCTTCCGCCATGACGGGAAAACGAGCCTGATGCAGAATCTATTCAGCACGCATCCGCCGATTGAGGAAAGGATTAAGAGATTGGAAGGGATGTGAATCAATGCTCTCTTGACGAAGTAACTATCAATTCCCACAAATAAGATCCTAAACCGCCTACAAAAGCAAGAACTGAGACAGGGTCAAAACTGCATTGCGTACCCGTGTATACAAATGCCAATACTATTAATGATAGCTGAAGAATTCTAAACGTTATTAAAAGAGCCATTGTAAAATTATGCCTATTGCGCCGATAAGACCAAGGATTAAGAATACTATTTCCATAACGAAAGCAAATTTTCTAAATCCATGGAGTTGGGAGAGTTCTATGTTTTCTACCATTTTTATCTGAAAAGAACCTATTTATTTAAATTTTCCGCATTTTTTTTAATAATTATGTGGGTTGCAAAATTTAAAATCAAGCGTAAAGCAGAATCGAAGCTTAGGCGTATTTCCCTCCAGAGGGCTGGCATATGACAGCATAAAGAATAAATAGTGGTTAAAATTTTCTTTCGAAATGGTAACTCAAAAACTCTTTTGGTCCAACCCCTATCAGACCGAATGCACTGCAACCGTAACCGGAATCAACGGCAATAGAATACGTCTTTCCATCCCGGTCTATCCAAGTCACTTCGTTCGTGGGTTGCCTGACGGCAACGACCGGTGGTAGGGCGCTCGCAACGTTTGACAAAGCACTCCTGCTCAAAAAAAGCATGCATACAACTGAATTTGTGAAGCTTCTTTCTGCTGAAACACGGAAAGAGATACGGGAAGTTCCCAAGAAAGAATGGGTTGAGTTCGCAACGGGTGTGCAGAAAGCAGAATGGAAGCGGAAGAAATACTTGACACAAGCGTAGCTCTTGACCATAAAGAAGGGATAATTACCATCTTCACACTGGGGATGGTGATTTTGAGCGAATAAAACTGGTGGAACTGAAATTTTTTTTGAAGTGAAATAACCGCGAAATTTCTCAAGAATCCATTTGCTTAAATCTCCTTAATCTTCCTCAGCGTTTCTTCAAAGTATTTCTTCTTTTCTTTCAGCGCCGTGGGACTTCCGCCGCCATGCCAGGTAAAGCGCGGCCGGACTTGGATGGGAAACAGCCGTTCATTGGCATCGTCAAAGACAATCGCCGATCCGGTTACTTTGGGCAATTGATCTAATTCCTGATCTAATCCTTTGCGCATGTAACTTTGCATCAGCTGTCCCAGCGCTTCGACATCGAGACGTGCCGTCAGGCGGTGGGCAAGAACAATATCCGACTGTGTCATTACGTCAGTGTGGATTTTCCCGGGCTGCTGCGATGCCAAAATTAACGAAATGCCCGGCTGACGGCCTTCGCGTAAAATGGTGACCAGCGCATCGGTGGCAGCAGTCTTCCCTTCTTTTGGCAAAAGTTCATGCGCTTCATCCAACCCCAGCCAGACCAATGGCTCTTCTAATTTTTCTTCTGTTTCTTTGGAAAAATAATGCAGCGCGGCATCGACAGTACGAAATTCTTCAGCTTTTCTTGCTACCATGCGTTGATTGAACAAGGAGCGGCAGATCAGGCCAACCACCAGCGCTTTGATGCTCCAGCCGGAGGCCATGACGGCATAGGGGCTTAAATCCAGCACCGTGACCTGCCCTGCGGAGATAATATCTTTTAACGGCGTTCCTTGTTTGGAGAAAATTTCCCACTCGTGGGCTTTTTCAAACTGATTGACAACGATGCTCTTGACGACTTTGTCGCTTTCCGGATCGTTTTGAAATTCCCGGATCAACTGCTCGATTTCGTAACTGACGCCGGCTCGATTTAATCTCTGAACCACTTTTGTAATCAAGACGCCTTCGGCGGAATTGACATTGATTTCAAAAGCATTGCACCAGTCTTCCGGATTGACATCGAGGGGTTGGATGGAGAAGGAGAAATCAGTAGGGATGCCTTCCTCTTTAAAGCGGTTGAAAAAGCCGGAGGGCGTGTAGATTTTCACAGCTAATGATTTGGGATCAAATCCCCATTGCTTGGCTAGTTCCGCATCCTGAAAGTTTGGATACTTCATCGTCCAATAGATGCCCATAGTATCCAGAAGAACGATAGAAAGGTTTTGCTTGATTTCCGCAGGGAGATCGGATAATCCTTCAGCGATGGCGCCCAGCGAGTAGGAGTTGTGAACGATAATATCATTTGCAACAAAGTTATGTGTTTCTGGAACAGTTAAATCATAAACTTCAAATTCTCCTTCTAATAATTTCATAGAGGTGATTTCATCCCAAAAGATATCCGAACTGGCAAATTTGGAAAGCAAATCAGATTCATCGGCTAGGGCGACTTGTAGCAAGGTCTGCCGTGAAGGGGAATAATGAATCCTTTCACGCATAGCTTTAGGATGTGCATAGCCTAATTTTCTACCAACTTCAGCCCAATTGTCTGGTCGATATAACTCCCAGATCTCTTTAGGAATAGTATCAATGTTAGGATTTCTTTTAATGGATGGGGCTTCTTTAAGAGCAAAACAGGCCCGTTCTTCTTTTATTCCATAAAAACCAATTTCTTGTAAGTATTGGTTAACATTTTCATCATAAACTTCTAATTCATGAGACTTAAATATTTTTCCATTCAATTTAATGTTTTTATTTCTAATCTTTGAAAGAACTCCGAATCTTAACAGTAGGTGTTGAACGCCATCAATAATTTCTTTTGAAGAAGAACAATAACTTACAAACCAATGTCCTGCTTTTTTATAAATCGTTCCGTCACATGAGAATAACCGATTGAGGAACAGACTTAACTGATGTTTTGGCAATTGGAAGATCTCTTTTGGAATGAATTTTGTCAATGAATTTTTATTATACAAACCAAAACGCCCTATCCAGTTTCTAATGGAAGAATGAGCAAACTTGGGACCAGCATTAAATCTGCCTAAAACATCTTTTTTACTCTGCTCGGACATGACTTTTTTAATTTGACTGACGCGGTAACAACCTTTTTTACCATGCAAATCAACTCTTAAATTAGAATCAAGATACGTTACAGACTGCTTGAATTCTTGCAATATCTTTTCATCCATATTGGAAAAAAGCACAAAACCTTTACCTAAATGTCCCTCAGCAATCAAATAAGCTAATAATCTGATTTCATGTTCTGGCATAGAATTTTCCCCAAAAGCTTCTACTTTTCGTGGTGTCGCAATTCTAGAGCCGAAACCTAGTTTTCCGGCCGGAACCCATCCTTTTACAGTTAAAAGAGGGTGTTCTGATGTAAGTTTAATGGATCTTCCACTCCTTAAACCAATCTCGATAAGCCGGTTTACCGGTCTTTTGAAGAAGTTACTTTTCTGTCCTTGTTTAATCTTAAGATCTTCGTCAAGAGTAAAAATATCCTGATCATTATTCTCTAAATCTTTGATTTTAGCTACTGAACCATCATTGAGAGTTATGAGGGTGTCTCCGTGTAGACATTTCCCACTTCCCCTTTTGCCGACAATAAACACCACGTGCGCACCAGCAATATCCATAAACACAGGATTGGAAAGAGATGTCGTCTGACCCATCTGGATATACTGCTTGCCGACGAGGATAGTTCCCTCTTTGCCGTATTTCTCAACGTCCTTCTTACTTCTCCCGATGATGACCTCAAAGACCATACGGTAGAGAAAGTAAAGAAGATTAAAAAGGTTGTGGCGAGGTTGGAAGATTCAATATCCTCCTATTCCCACGCAAAGTTTCACTTTATGCCAGCAATTCATCCGTCACGATGTTCACTCGGCTCGGCTCTTTGACTTTGCTGCTGGTGCCGATCACATGGCGGATGCCGACACGCTCCGCTAAGCGAATCAAATCAATATCTACCGCTCCGTCAATCGCTAAGGCATACACGCCGCCTTCTAAGCTTCTCAACGTCGTCGCCAGTTCTGTCAAAGGAACCTTGCCTAAGATATTTAATTTTTGATCAAAGATGCACGCCCCGTGGGTGCCAAAGAGATCTTCCAAAGTTTTCTTGAACAGTCCTTTTTCTTCTTCAGCAAGCCTTCTGGGAGCTTCAGTCGGACTCGGCCGGGCAAAAGGCTGCGACCGTGGTTGCTGCATGGCTGGACGAGCTGGCATCGGTGATCCTGCCTGTCGCTGCGGCATCGGAGGCCGTTGGCCCATCCGTTTGGTGCCGTTTTCCGAATAGAGATTTTGGGGATGGTCTACTTTTAGCTGTCCTTGCTCATCAATGCCCAAATCCAGCTTCGCCTGCTCTGCAGTTATTCTTCCGCGAATGGCTTTATGGATTTCTTTCTTGGTGATTTCTTCGACTTCTTTGCCGTCAGGCGCTTTACAAACAAAATCGATATCACCGGTACTTAACAGTTCACGGATAATCAAATCGCCGCCGCGATCACCATCCACGAATACAGTAGAGGTTTTCTTGCGGCTCAGTTCCTTCACCGTTTCCGGAATGGAGGTTCCATTCATCGCAATCGCATTCTTGAAGCCGTTTTTCAAGAGGTTGAGCACATCTGCCCGGCCTTCCACAATGATCACTTCGTCACTTTCATCAATCGCCGGACCGGCAGCTAATCTCTCACGGCCATATTCGATGCATTCGAGCATACGCACGGATTGGGCGACTTCTTCGGTAATTTCCTGCGAATCAGGAAGCGTCTCATCCATCAGCTCTTTCAAGAGAGCTTTAGCACGCTCAACGACAAACTGCCGTTTGCTGATACGGACATCTTCAATATTCACGACTTGGATCTTGGCATTACATGGCCCGATCCGCTGGATGATCTCCAGAGCGGCAGCCACGATCGCCGTTTCAGTCATATCCAGAGAACTGGGAATGATGATTTCGCCGCCGGTTTTGCCCGATGAAGTATTGACATTAACTTCAATCCTGCCGATCCGTCCGCTTCGCTGCAATTCACGAAGCTCTAAATCGCTGCCGAGCAAGCCCTCGGTCTGGCCGAAAATCGCGCCAATGACGTCCGGGCGATCCACCACTCCTTCAATGTTGATTGTGGTATGAACAATATATTTAGCTGTAACTGGACTAATTTTTGCCATCGTTGATTCCTCCGAGAAAGAGTACTAATCTTCCCTGCAACCTGCATGTGTACTGGTGATGAGGGTAAGCATGATGATACTCTTTCTGATGTTTTATTTTTTAGTTGTACTTTCTGTGTTCTGCTTGATGTTAAATATGAAGCCCAACCACAAACCCCTACGTTCATCGCTTGGGTTGTCCGTATGCTCCCATTGGTATCTCTCTGTGATGGGCTGATTCATTTTAGGCAGGGTTCTTTATAAATTTTTGGGTGGAAAGGCACAATCCGAAAAGTGAGTGATATTCATCTTGGCCGCTCGGTCGGCTGATTTTTCCAGTGTGAACTTCTACAAGAAGGAGTATTTCTCGAAGAAAATCAGACCTAACTTAGAGCTAAAGACAAGCTTTTCCTCCCTCGCCTCTTGGCCTAGACGATGATTATCACTCAGAAACTGGACAGTGCCGATTACGGCCAGGCGGAACTTTTGAATATGACCTTAGATTCTAAATATTTATAAACCATCTGCTGTCTCAAATGCCAAAAGAGCCTGAGGTTACGACTATGTCCGATTACAAAGTGAAAGATATTTCTTTGGCCGGATGGGGCCGAAAAGAGATTACCATCGCCGAAAAAGAGATGCCGGGATTGATGGCTATCCGGGAGAAGTATGCGAAGCAGAAGCCTTTAGCGGGAGCACGGGTTACCGGCTCACTGCACATGACGATTCAGACAGCGGTTCTCATCGAGACATTGACGGCATTAGGCGCGCAGGTTCGCTGGGCCTCGTGCAATATTTTCTCTACACAGGACCATGCTGCTGCCGCTATTGCTCAAGCCGGCATTCCGGTCTTTGCCTGGAAAGGAGAATCGTTGAAAGACTATTGGCAATGTACGAAACAAGCCCTGACGTTCCCTGATGGAACAGGACCGACAGTGATCGTTGACGATGGTGGTGACGCGACGATGATGATCCACAAAGGAGTGGAGATAGAAAAAGATCCTCAACTACTGCAACACGATTATAGCAAAGAAGGGGAAGACTTCCGTGAATTGATGGCCTGTCTGAAGGAAATTCATCCCGAGCATCCTCATCTCTGGACCACGATAGCAAAAAGTGTCAAAGGCGTATCAGAAGAAACGACGACGGGCGTGCATCGCTTGTACCAGATGCTGCAGGAGAAAAAATTATTATTCCCGGCGATCAATGTCAATGATTCGGTGACCAAGTCTAAATTTGACAATTTATATGGATGTAGAGAATCTTTGGTCGACGGGATTAAACGGGCGACGGATGTCATGCTGGCGGGAAAAGTTGCTGTCGTTGCCGGCTATGGCGATGTGGGTAAAGGCTGCGCACAATCTCTGCGGGGCTATGGCTGCAGAGTAATTGTTACTGAAATTGATCCGATCAATGCCTTGCAGGCGGCGATGGAAGGGTTTGAAGTCAAGAAAATGGATGACGCAGCTAAAGAGGGAGATATTTTTGTGACGACGACAGGCTGCCGGGACATTCTCGTGGAGCGACATTTTAAGTCCATGAAAGATCAATCTATCGTCTGTAACATCGGACATTTTGACTGCGAAATCGACATGGAATGGCTGAATACGAAATCCGGTGCAGCCAAAGACCAAATCAAGCCGCAATACGATAAATACACGTTCGCCAATGGAAAAGAGATTTACATCCTGGCAGAAGGAAGACTGGTCAATTTAGGGTGTGCGACCGGCCATCCTTCTTTTGTGATGAGCAATTCGTTCAGCAACCAGGTGCTGGCGCAGTTAGAATTATGGACGAAATCCTATCCTCTGGGCGTCTATATCCTTCCCAAGAAACTGGATGAGGAAGTAGCCCGCCTGCATCTCCAAAAGATTGGTGTCGAGATGGACACGCTGACGGAGGCGCAAGCGGCGTACTTGAATATCTCTAAAGATGGCCCGTATAAGGCAGAGCATTATCGGTATTAAGATGGAAACAGAACTGGTAGCGATTAAAGAGAGAAACCAGCGTGTGGAAGCAGACAAGGCGTGGGAAACAAGCAAGACGCGGAGAACACTTATTGCAGTAATGACCTATGTGGTTGTTGTGATCTTCCTGTTTCTTATCCAAGCACCATCCCCTTGGCTGAATGCACTCATCCCGGTAGCTGGTTTTATTTTTTCTACCTTGACTTTACCGTTTGTTAAACGATGGTGGATTAATGCAGTTTATCAAAAATCAAAATGATCAAAATCGGCATCATCGGTGGTTCAGGACTGGATAATCCGGATATTCTGGAAGAGGGACGAGATGTTGCGGTTGACACTCCGTACGGAAAACCGTCTTCACCGCTCAAAGTAGGAAAGATTAACGGCGTAGAAGTGGTGTTGCTGGCGCGCCATGGCCGTGATCATTCTATCATGCCGACAAATGTCAATAATCAGGCGAATATCTGGGCGCTGAGAGAGCAAGGTTGCACCCACCTTCTTGCTTCGACGGCGTGCGGCTCATTGTGCGAGGAAATCAAACCAGGAGATTTTGTGTTTGTGGATCAGTTCATTGACCGGACGACGAAGCGGAAGCAGACGTTCTATGAATCCGGGAAAGTTTGTCATATTCCGATGGCCGAGCCATTCTGTCCGAAATTACGGTTGATCCTTGCTTCTGCGGCGACAAGTTTAGGATTGCCGTTTCATGCACGTGGAACCGTCGTGACGATTGAAGGGCCGCGCTTTTCGACGCGTGCGGAGTCGAAAATGTTCCAGTCTTTCAGGGCGGACGTGATCAATATGTCTACGGTTCCGGAAGTGGTCTTAGCGCGGGAAGCGGGAATCTGTTATGCTGCGGTGGCGATGTCGACGGATTACGATTGCTGGAGACAGGCTGGGGAATCGGTAACGTGGGAAGAAATACTGAACGTCTTTCATCAGAATGCAGAAAAAGTTATTCAGCTATTCCTGGCGGTGATTCCACAGATCAAAGAAGAGGGATGCCGCTGTCGGGAAGATATTAAGACGAGTGTGATGGGTGGAGGGTAAGGGGATAGTGGTTATAGAATACGTCTTTCCATCCCGGTCTATGACCGGTGGCGTAAAATTCTTGTAGTTTAACGTATTTCTCAGAAAAGAAGACAAAAAACAAAAGCCGTTAGGCTCTTGTCTTCTTGCACTAGATTTGTGTAGCTTTAGCTA